>JBCCWM010000321.1:0-5515 GCA_039193505.1 Pseudomonadota bacterium
GCCGCGCAATCTCGGCCCAGACGCCCCGATCCGGCGGGCCCGTGTAGATGAGCGCGGTGGCGCCCGCCGCCCACGGATCCATGAGCCCGGTGCCGAGCGTGAAGGTCCAGTTGAACGCGCCGGCGTGGAGCATCCGGTCGCCAGGTTGGAGCCCATACCAGTCGTCCCACATCATCCGCCGTGCCCAGACCGCCCGATGCGCGTGGAGAACGCCCTTCGCCGCCCCGCCCGTTCCGGATGTGAAGACCATGTAGGCCGGATCGTCCGCCCCGGTGTCGGCCGCAGGCGCGGCGGGCAGGGCGCGCCAGCGCTGCGCCTCCGCCAGCGGACAGGCGTCAGGCACACCGCCAAGCCCGTCGATCACGAGGGCCGGCGCGGTCGCGGACCGGACCGCTGCAACCTCGCCAAGAGTGAGATCGGGAGCGAGCGGGACCGGAACCGCCCCGAGACCGGCCGCCGCGACGAACAGGATCGGCACATCTACACTGTGCCCCAGGCGGAGGAGCACGCGGTCCCCCCGGCCGACCCCAGATGCAATCAGCCCCGCGATGCTGCCGCCCACCGCGGCGCGGAGGTCGGCGGCCGTCCACACCTCCGGCGCTGCATCGGCCGCCCGCAGGATCTCCAGCATCGGATGCGCATCGTCATGCCCGCCGAGGAGATACTGCGCGAGGTTGAACCGTGGCGGGACCGGGGGGGGTGTCCCCTCAGCCCAGATCGATGGCGCGCTCAGTCGAACATGGCGCGGAGATCCACCGTGCTCCGCACCCCTAGATCGTCCCAGTGATTGGTGAGGAAGGCGTCCATCCGCTCTCGCCCCGCCTCCTTCAGCTTCTCCAGCAGTTGGCGCGCCGGCGTCAGCTTCGTGGCCGCCGAGAGCTGCACCATCAGCTCATCGTCCATCACCGAATGGATCAGAACGTCCTTCATGTCATGGGTGGACACCTTGCCGTCCTCGATCAGCCGCTTGACGAAGTCGATGGCTCGAAGCTCCCTCAGAAGTGAGGAGTTGAAGCTGATCTCGTTGACGCGGTTTTGGATCTCGGCCGCCGAGCGAGGCACGTCCTCCCGGTGGATCGGGTTGATGTGCACGATCAAGGTGTCCGCCGTCTCGGTCCCGTAGAAGAGCGGAAAGAGCGCCGGATTGCCCATGTAACCGCCATCCCAGTAGGCCTCGCGCTTGCCGGTTTTGGGATCGTCGATCTCAACAGCCTGATAAATCGAGGGCAAACAGGCTGAAGCGAGCAGGGAATCGACTGAAACTTCGGGGCCGGAGAAGACCTTAACCTTCCCGGTTCGCACATTGGTTGCACATATAAAGAGCTTTGGCCCCGCATCGGCACAGACTTCGTCGAAGTTGAAGAACTCGCCCACCATCGGGCGCAACGGATGGATGTTCCAAGGATTGAGGTCGTAGGGTGAGAACATCCGCGTCAGCGCTTCGCCGGCCTGGTAGGCCGGGCTCGACTGCACGAGGCGAGAAAAGAGGTCGGGCGTTGGCGTGAGGAGGGAGTACCAGCTTTCGAGACGGACCGATCCCGCAAATCCCGGCCCCGACAACGCCTCCCAAAACGCGCTGAGCTCCGCCCGCGCGCCGGCATTGCCGCCCTTGATCCACCCGCCTTTGACCGCCGCTGCATTCATGGCGCCGGCAGAGGTCGCTGTGATCCCCTCGATCACGACACGCTCCTCCTCGAGCAGACGGTCGAGCACCCCCCAGGTGAACGCCCCATGTGCGCCGCCCCCTTGAAGAGCGAGATTGATGTGCTTGGTTTTGATCACATTGTCTGCCTGTCCCAAAGCGCGATCAGATCACTCACCAGAATGCCGTCGATGGTCATGCCCGTCAGATCCGCGTCGGTGATGGCGAGCCCGCAGAGACGGGCATGATTGATCGTCGCGTCGGACAAGTTCACGTCCTTCAGCGTCACGCCGGACAGGTTCGCATTCTCGATCGCCGTCTTTGACAGGTTGACATCCTCGAAGCGCGCGTCCGTGATCACAGCGTCCCGCACGTTGAGACCCGACAGGTTCACCCGGGTGAGTGTCGAGCCGCAGAGATACATGTTGTCGATGTTGAGCCGGTCCGAGCCAGCTTCCGGTTCGTCGCCCATCCCAAGCCGCCTTTCGAGGGTCAAGAGACGTCACTCAACGCGACGTTTCAACCACCAAGTGCTGCGACTGCGAACGGAACAGGCAAAAAAAAACGCCCCCACAAGGAGGGCGTTGAGTTATTGAGGCAGGTTTCATACAGGCAAGAAACCTATCGAGCAGTGCTTTGTGTATAAGGGATATCCCCGCCGCCTCCAAGATAAAAATTTGTCACGGGGGGTCAGAGGGGTATGGTCTTTGCATCACACACGACCTGAACAGGACCAACGAGATGGCGCGCACCCTTTTCAAGGCTTGGGTTTGGGCAGGATTTGTCGTTCTGACAGCGACAAGCGTGGCGTCTGAGCCACGTCACGCCATTGCGATGTACGGTGAGCCGGCGCTCGGCGCCGATTTTGATGCGCTTCCCTACGCAAATCCCGACGCACCGAAGGGAGGGACGTTTGTCATTGGCGAGGGGGCGGGTGCCGATGGCGGGTTTGATTCGCTCAATCCCTATATTCTCAAGGGGCGCGCGCCGTGGGGCGTTCGCGCGCATGTCGTCGAATCGCTCATGGGGCGCTCCTGGGACGAGGCCTTCACGCTCTACGGTCTTCTGGCGGAGACGGTGGAGACCGGGCCCGACCGCGAGTGGGTTGAGTTTCATCTCCGCCCGGAGGCGCGCTTCTCCGATGGAAGCCCGGTCACCGTCGAGGATGTGATCTGGTCGTTCGAGACGCTCGGGCAGGACGGCCATCCGCGCTATGCCAATGCCTGGTCCAAAGTTGAGACTGTGACCGCGGTGGGTGAGCGCGGCGTCCGCTTTACGTTCAACACCGCTGACAATGAGCTGCCATTGATCATGGGCCTCCGCCCGATCCTGCGAAAAGCCGATTGGGAGGGTCGTGATTTCACTGAGAGTTCGCTCGACCGTGTCACGGGCTCCGGTCCCTATGTGATCGGCGATTTCGAGCCCGGACGCTTCATCGAGTTCACGCGCAACCCCGACTACTGGGGCCGGGATCTGGCCTTCAACCGGGGCCAGCACAACTTCGACACGCTCCGCTACGAGTACTATGGCGATGCCAGCGTCATTTTCGAGGCGTTCAAGGCCGGTGAGCTGAGTTTCTTCCGAGAGCGGAGCCGGGTGGCGTGGGACACGCGCTACGACTTTCCCGCCGCAAGCCGCGGCGAGATGGTCAAGTCGGAGATCGCGCATCAGCGCCCCTCGGGCATGGAGGGGTTTGTGTTCAACACACGCCGTGAACCCTTCACGAGCTGGCGCGTGCGGGAGGCGATGATCCTCGCCTTCAACTTTGAGTTTGTTAACCAGACCATGAACGACAGCGCCTATCCGAGGCGGACGAGCTACTTTGCAAATTCGGAGCTCGGCATGCGCTCGGGGCCGGCCGAAGGGCGGGTGCGCGAGCTTCTCTCTGAGTTCGATGACCTCCCACCCGGCACACTTTCGGGATACGCGCTGCCCTCTGCGGATGCAGGGGGCACGAACCGGGGCAACCTCCGCCTCGCCCGCCAGCTTCTGGCGGAGGCCGGATGGGAGATCGCCGATGACGGCGTGATGCGGAACCAAGCGGGGGAGCCGTTTGAGTTCACCGTTATGCTCAGGCTTTCGCGGAACGAAACGATCGCGGGGTTCTATGCGGAGATGCTCTCGCGTCTCGGGATCACGATGCGGATCGAACTCGTCGACAATGCCCAACACGTGGAGCGGCGCACGGCCTATGACTACGACATGATGGTCAACGCGTGGTATCTCTCCCTCTCGCCCGGAAACGAGCAACGGCTCTATTGGGGCTCGGATGGCGTCGAGACCGAGGGCACGCGCAACTACATGGGCGTGGAGAGCGATGTCGTCGACGCCATGATCGACGGCATGCTCGAAGCGGATGCACGCGAGGATTTCGTGGCGAGCGTGCGTGCGCTCGACCGGCTGCTGATGGCGGGGCGCTATGTGGTGCCTTTCTGGTATTCGGATGTCAGCCTCCTCGCCCATCGCGCAGAGATGCGGTTTCCAGACCGGATCCCCGTCTATGGCGACTGGCAGGGCTTCATGCCGGATGTGTGGTGGTTTGAGCCTGGCTAGAGCGGAATCCTACCAGTCTGGATCGTATCCACAGTCGCTGAAGCAGTTGGCGCATTCGGCGGGCGTGAAAGTATCTGCGATGCGGCCGATGGCGGACCATAGGCCTTCGACGGTGCGCTCGGCGGCCATTCGCAAGAGCGCCTTGAGCGTGGCGAAGGCGTTCTCGATGGGGTTGACGTCGGGGCTGTAGGGAGGGAGGAAACGCAGCTCCGCGCCGGCGGCCTCGATCAGCGCGCGCACCCGCGGACCGTTGTGGCTGGAGAGGTTGTCCATGATGACGATGGTGAGCTATTGGTGCTCCATTGGTTCAAGCACAATGGCGAACGGGCCGCAGTTCGGGAACCAGCAGGCGCGCAACATAGGTTTCGAAGGTGTCGCGGCTGATTGGACCGCTGATTACTAAGGGCGCGATCATGCTCCGGCGGGTCAGCCCGGCGACGAAGGTCGTGGTCTTCCAGTGCCCGTGCGGGACGCTCATGCGCAGGCGTTCGCCGCGCTGGCAGCGGCCGTGGGTGCGGGCCATGTTGGTCTTGGCCCAGGTCTCATCGATGAAGACCAGGCGGTCGGGGTCCAGGTCGAGCTGGCCGTCGAACCAGGCCTGCCGGCGCTTCAGGACGTCGGGCCGCTCCTGCTCGCTGGCGTGCGCCGTTGTCGGGCGAAACGATCCACTGGATCGTTTCTTGATCCCTCCAACTTATTTGCGCGTGATCCGTTCGCCATTGTCTCTCGGACCAATGGCGCGCCAATGGCTCACCGCCGGAAGAACCGCTGCAAGGTGCCGTAGCCGAAGGCGTGGCCGCGCTCGGCCAGCGCGGCGCGCAGTTCCTCGACGGTGACGTCCGGGGTCGCTTCAAGCAGCGCCCCGATCAGCGGGGCCTGCGCCTCCACGCGGGCGGATCGACGGTCGCCGCCGAGCGGGCCGGGTCGGGCATTCCCATGCGTCCGTTCCAAAGGGCGCCACCGGCTCACGCTCGCAGGGCTGACGCCGAAACGGGCGGCGGCGTCGCGATGGCTGGCTCCGTCGGCCACGGCTTCCAAAACACGGATGCGAAGATCGAGCGAGAGGGCTTTCGACATGTCCGCCGGCCTCCTTCTCCGGCGGACATCTTGAATCAGACCCGGACACCGAGGGAAAGCCCATGCGATTCAGTCAGATGGGCTTGCGCTCTAACGGACTGATTCCAACATTTGGACCCCTCTGTGTCTCGCGGCGATGATTTCGTCTGGGTCGGCGCGCCAGGTGGAGGGTTTGCGTCGGTCTCGTCGTGGTCGTTGATGACGCGGTTCATCGCGGCTTGCAGATCGACGACTGACTTGAAA
>JBCCWM010000322.1:0-5504 GCA_039193505.1 Pseudomonadota bacterium
CTCTGCGGTCGTGTAGAAGATCTCCACCCGCTCGCGTGTGCGCTCGTGGCTCTCCGGCGCGAGGAGGATGGCGAAGGTGTGGTCGCGATGAAGACCGAGGAGGACATTCGGGTAGAGCCCCACATACTCCGCGTTCCGGTCCCATTTCTCGGAGAGGTCGGGGAAGTCCGGAAACGGCTCATCCGTCCCAAGATCCGGCGCATAGACCCGGGTGCCTTGGCCGGAAAACGTCCCGGGCGCCTCGATATGGTAGTGGTCCTCGAGGCGGGAGTAGCTGTTCAGCCCCGGATGCACGAAGGGCAAGTGGTAGCTCTCGCAGTAGTTCTCGACGGCGAGCTTCCAGTTGGCCTCGATCACCAATGTAAAGCCACCGGCTGGATGAACCTCGAGGCCCGCGACATCCGCCCAACGCTCCGTCAGCGGGGCAATCCAGGCCTCGAAGGGGCCAGCGGCGCGCGACAGATCTGCAAAGACGACGCCGAGATATGTGGCGGACGGGATCTCGGTCAGCCCCGTGGTCGCTGGATCGATGGCCGTGTGTGCGTTGATTCCAGCGCCCCCCACATGCGGCGTCGCGCGGAGCGCGCCGTCATGGCTGTAGCACCAGCTGTGGTAGGGGCACCGGATCACGCCGCCGAAGTTCCTCGGCTCGGCGACGAGAATCATCCCCCTGTGGCGACAGACATTCTCAAAGACACGGAGCACGCCGGCCTTGTCCCGGACCATCAGGAGCGGCTGTCCAAGGTGAGTGATCGGGAACGCATCCCCGGGCTCCCGCGCATCATGCGCAAACCCGATCGCAGCCCACCCTCCATTGAAGAGCTTCCGGCGCTCAAGCTCCAGGCTATCTGCCTGATTGTAAAGCGAATTGGGCAGGCCCCGGGCCGCTTCGAGCGGCCGTGCCACACGGGCCAGCGCGGCCGACATGTCGTCCTGATCGAGCATGACCGCTCCCCCTCCTGTCAGTGTCTTGGAGCATCCTCAGGCGAGGCTCAGCGGCCCGACCGCTCGGCAACGGCGTCGCCATGTCGTTTTTGAGCGCAGCGCTTGCCTGTGGGCCGTCGGCCACAGGCCTTGCGCGCCCCCTCTGAAGATATCCCTGTAAGGCACTGACCCACAGACGAATTGCCGAGACTGTTCCGCGCTGACGGTTGGAAAAGCGGTTGGTGTGGAGACAACTCCTAGATTTCGGGTGCCGATCAGCGTCAACATCAATTTGTAGGAATTAGACCTAAATTTTGTGTTGACGCCGATGGCGTGACAACCCCACATTGTGTGGACGGCCAGCGGCAGAATACAAAATATAGGGCTGCGAACCAATCAACAACAACCTGCGTTATTCAGGGGCAGAGAATGAAGATCGACCGCAGCACCACCACCGAAGCCGACGGCGCCTATGGCGGCATCGGCTTTCGCAGCACCTCGTCTGAGATCCGTAATCCAGATGGCTCCGTCGTCTTCCGCCTCGACGACATCGATGTTCCCGAAAGCTGGAGCCAGGTGGCGGCCGATGTCCTCGCGCAGAAGTACTTTCGGAAGGCGGGCGTTCCGGCTCGGCTGAAGCGCGTCGAGGAGGAGGGCGTCCCTGCCTTCCTCTGGCGCTCTGTCGCCGATGAGAAGGCGCTGGCCAAGCTCCCGGAGGATGAGCGGATGGGCGGCGAGACGAGCGCCCGCCAAGTGTTCGATCGGATGGCAGGGGCCTGGGCCTACTGGGGGTGGAAGGGCGGTTACTTCACAACTGAGGCCGATGCGCGCGCCTACTATGACGAAATGCGCCACATGCTTGCGGCTCAGATGGCGGCGCCCAACAGCCCGCAATGGTTCAACACCGGTCTCCACTGGGCTTACGGGATCGACGGGCCGAGCCAGGGCCACCACTATGTGGACTGGCAGACCGGGGAACTGACGAAGTCCTCCTCCGCCTATGAGCACCCGCAGCCCCATGCCTGCTTTATCCAGTCGGTCCGGGACGACCTCGTGAACGAGGGCGGCATCATGGATCTCTGGACCCGGGAGGCGCGGCTCTTCAAGTACGGTTCTGGAACCGGGACCAATTTCTCGAGCCTGCGCGGAGAGAATGAGCCCTTGGCGGGCGGCGGGCGGTCTTCGGGTCTGATGAGCTTCCTCAAGATCGGAGACAGGGCGGCCGGCGCGATCAAGTCGGGCGGCACCACCCGGCGCGCGGCGAAGATGGTGATCTGCGACATGGATCACCCGGACATTGAGCAGTTCATCAACTGGAAGGTGACCGAGGAGCAAAAAGTGGCGGCCCTCGTCGCCGGCTCTAAAGCGCATGAGGCGCATCTCAACGCGATCTTCTTAGCCATTCACGCCTGGGACGGGCGGGGGGGCGACGCTCAAGATCCGGCGAGGAACGCAGGTCTCAAAGCGGCTCTGAAGGCGGCGCGAAAGGCGCACATTCCCGAGGCCTATGTCCGTCGGGTCCTTCAATACGCGGCGCAGGGCTACACTGAGATCTCGATTCCCGTCTTTGACACGGACTGGGATTCGGATGCCTATCTGACCGTGTCGGGACAGAACTCCAACAACTCGGTGCGTGTGACGGATGCGTTCTTGGATGCGGTCAAGCGCGATGGCGACTGGGCCCTGATCCGCCGGACCGATGGCAGCGTGGCCAAGACCCTGAAGGCGCGCGATCTCTGGGAGCAGATCGGACATGCCGCCTGGGCCTGCGCGGATCCGGGCATTCAGTTCCACGACACGATCAACGCCTGGCATACGTGCCCCGAGGACGGTCCGATCCGTGCGTCAAACCCCTGCTCCGAGTACATGTTTCTCGACGACACGGCATGCAACCTCGCCTCCCTGAACCTGGTGGCATTCCTCAAGAACGGGAGGTTTGACGCCGACGGCTATGTGCATGCGTGCCGTCTCTGGATGCTCACCCTCGAGATCTCAGTGATGATGGCGCAGTTCCCGTCGACGGAAATTGCGGAGCTATCCTACAAGTTCCGGACGACGGGTCTCGGCTACGCCAACATCGGTGGACTTCTGATGGCGCAGGGGATTGCCTACGACTCCGCCGAGGGTCGCGCGCTCTGTGCCGCGCTGACGGCGATCATGACCGGCACCTGCTACTTGACCTCGGCCGACATCGCCTCGGAGCTCGGGCCCTTCCCGGGATACGCGCCGAATGCCGATCACATGTTGCGCGTGATGCGCAATCACCGGCGTGCGGCCTACTCCGAAACGGACGGGTACGAGGCGCTCGCCGTGCGCCCGGTGCCGCTCGATGAGGCGGCCTGCACCGACAAGGGCTTGGTTGAGCTTGCGCGGGGGCTTTGGGACGAAGCGCTCGAGATGGGTGAGGCGCATGGCTACCGGAACGCACAGGCCACGGTGATCGCGCCCACCGGTACAATCGGCCTTGTCATGGACTGCGACACGACGGGGATCGAACCCGACTTCGCCCTTGTCAAGTTCAAGAAACTTGCCGGCGGAGGCTACTTCAAGATCATCAACCGCTCCGTCCCGGCGGCGCTTGAGGCGCTTGGGTACTCAGCCGACCAGATCAGCGACGTGATCGGTCACGCCGTCGGACATGGGAGCCTCGAGGGTGCGCCGGCGATCAACCAGACAACGCTCGTCGGTCACGGCTTCGGCCCCGATGAAATCCGGCGGGTCGAGGAGGCGCTGCCCCAGGCCTTCGACATCCGGTTCGTGTTCAACCAATGGACCCTCGGCGAGGGGTTCTGCCGCGACGTTCTTGGCATACCAGCGGAAAAGCTGGCGGATCCGGGTTTCGACCTCCTCCGCCACCTCGGCTACTCCCGCGATCAGATCGATGCGGCGAACGCGCATGTCTGCGGGACGATGACCCTCGAGGGCGCGCCGCATCTGAAAGCGGAGCATCTTGCCGTCTTCGACTGCGCAAATCCCTGCGGCAAGACCGGCACGCGTTTCCTCTCCGTCGAGAGCCACATCCGCATGATGGCTGCGGCGCAGAGCTTTATCTCCGGCGCGATCTCCAAGACGATCAACATGGCGAACTCCGCCAGCGTCGAGGATTGCACCGCGGCCTATGAGCTCTCCCACGCGCTCGGGGTGAAGGCCAACGCGCTCTACCGGGACGGCTCGAAACTCAGCCAGCCGCTGTCGGCTGCGATCCTCGACGAGGACGACGAGGAGGAGCTGATCGAGGCGAGCGTGCCGGAACGCGCGGAGATCTTGGCCGAGAAGATCGTCGAGAAGGTGATCATCAAGGAGGCCACGCGCGGCCGCGAGAAGCTGCCCGAGCGGCGACGCGGATACACTCAGAAGGCCGTTGTCGGTGGCCACAAAGTGTATCTCCGAACCGGAGAGTACACCGACGGCAAGCTCGGCGAGATCTTCATCGACATGCACAAGGAAGGCGCTGCGTTCCGGGCGATGATGAACAACTTCGCCATCGCGATCTCCGTCGGTCTCCAGTACGGCGTTCCTCTGGAAGAGTTCGTGGAGGCGTTCACGTTCACCCGGTTCGAGCCGGCAGGGATCGTGCAGGGCAACGACTCGATCAAGAACGCAACCTCGATCCTCGACTACATCTTCCGCGAGTTGGCCGTGAGCTACCTCGACCGAGAGGATCTGGCGCATGTGAAACCAGCCGGTCGCCACTTCGATGAGCTGGGTCGGGGTGAGGAAGAAGGCGTCTCGAATGTCCGCCAGGTCGAACCCGAGGTCTCCAAAGCATCGATCGAGATGATCCGCCAAACCTCCTCCACCGGCTATCTCCGGAAGCGCCTGCCGCAGGAGCTGATGGTCCTGCAAGGGGGCGGCGCGCCGGTGGTGGAGGCGATGTCGGCCGCTGTCCTCGACCAGCGAACGAAGGCCAAGATGCAAGGCTATGAGGGCGATCCGTGCGGGGAGTGTGGCAACTTCACGCTCGTCCGGAACGGCACCTGCCTCAAGTGCAACACGTGTGGCGCAACCACCGGCTGCAGTTAACCCGTTCAGGCCGCAGGCAAAACAACCAAACGAGCAGTATCAAAAAGAGCCTGAGTACCGAGGACCTGAGAGGCGGAGACGCCTCTCTTTTTTTTGTGCATAGCCCTCTACTACCACCTGTGGTTTATCAAGTCTTGGGAGGGTAGAGTGAATGAAGCTCGCGGCATCGGTGTATTCTGATCTTTTGTTGCCCCCGGCCCGCCGCCACTTGCCGCCGACCCACCGGGGACACACCATCACCGGGGTGGTGTCGATGCTCGACGGCTTAAGCCTCGCGGTTTTGGGATGTCTCAGTTTGTTTGCTGTCAACAGGTGACGCCATGCGCCGACTGCTCTCCGCAGCCCTAATCGCGGTTGCCCCCGCCGCCCATGCCGATCTGACCCTAGAAGCGCGCAGTCAGCACATCGCTCTTTGCCTGGGGCAGGGTGGGATTTCCGTCAGGCGTGCGGATCAAGCCGGCGAGGTGGTGCGCGAGGCCGACGTCGTCAGCGTGATCGAGGCGCTGCCGCCGAACGAGCGGCTCCGCGGGTCCGAGTTGATGAAGGACTGCCGGGCC
>JBCCWM010000323.1:0-5504 GCA_039193505.1 Pseudomonadota bacterium
CTGCGGCATTGCGACGGTGGCGACGGTGGCCGATGTCGCGACCGAGGACCCGGAGGTCGCAGAGAACATCGTTGCCGTGGCAATATTGGCGTGGATCAGCCCGCCCGGCAGCCAGGAGACCCAGCGGTCGAGCGCGGCATACGTCCGCGCCGCAACGCCGGAGCGCACCAGGATCTCGCCCAGAAGGACGAAGAACGGGATCGCGATCAGCGTGGCGGAGTTCGAGGACGACCAAACCAGATTGCCCAGTCCTCGCAAAAGCGGGAACGGTGAGAAGAACTGATCCACCCCGAGCCCGAGGAGAAAGAGGACGATCCCCACTGGGATCGACAGCGTCAACAGCGCGAGGAGTCCGATGGCGACGGCGCCGATCACGCCTGCTCGACCTCGGATGACGCGCCAATCGCGCGGGCGCTCTCGTCGAACTGGCCGCGCAGAGCCATGACGCCGGCCGCGAAGAGCGTGACCCAGGCCATGAGCGCAAACCACACCCACCCGAGGAGCCAAGGTGTCTGCACCCAGGCCAGCGGCGTCTCGAGCGGCGTGTTTGCGGTTGAGCCGTTCCTGAGGGATGTCGCAAGCACCGGCCAGCAGCGCCAGGCGATCAGCGTCACCACAGTCGCGAGCACGAGGAGCGAGAAGAGATCCAGAAAGGCCCGCGCCCGGCCGGGAAACCGCGCGCGGAGGAGATCGATGCGGACATGGCCGAGCTCAAGCAGAGTGAAGGCCATGCCCCAGGCCGTGGCGATCGCCATCACGTAGCCCGAGATCTCGTCGGTCCCGCCGAACGACCCGCCAAGCTGGCGCAGCACGATGTCGACGAGGACAAACGCCGCGCAGCCGAGAAGCCCGAGGCCGACCAGAACCGCAACGCCCCGGTTGAGGCGGCGGAGCGCCGTGATCGCCGCTTCAGGCGCCATCGGCTCAGTTGGTCGCGATCTCGACGCCCACGACCTGACCGACACTCGCATTCCAGCGCGCCGCCCAGTCGCCGCCCGCCCGCTCCGCCCAATCCGGAAGCACGTCCTCGACGAGGATGGCTTTGGCCCGCGCCACATCCGCCTCGCTGGCAGCGACAAGCTCCATGCCCCGCGCATCGCCGTATGGGCAGTCCGCAGTTTCGGTGAGGCAGGCAATGTCGTTGGCGAGCGCGTCTTGCGCGGTGGCCCAGGCGCCGGTCTCGAACTCGGCTGCGATCTCTGCCTCGATCAGCGCCTGTGTCTCCGGCGAGAGGCTCGACCATTTGTCCATGTTCATCGCCGTCACGACCGAATCCCAGCCGCCAAGCGGGATCGGCATGAGATGCGTCGACACCTCCCACCAGCCGGCAGAGTAGCCGGAGCCCGCACCCGTCACTGCACAATCAACGACGCCCTTTTGGAGCGCGCCCGGCACTTCGGAGAAGGAGACCGTGATCCCCTCCGCGCCCAGCGCCTCGAGGAATTTGGCGGTCATACGGCCGGATGCGCGGATCTTGAGGCCCTGAAGATCGTCGAGGCTCGCGATTTCGGCGTTGCAGAAGACGACCTGCGGCGGGTAGGGCGCGATCGCGAGAACCTTGGAGTTAAAGCGGTCGGCGTAGATGTCGTCGACCATCGGCCGAGCGGCGGCGACCATCTCGCGCGCCATGGCGGCGTCGGTTGCCACGAGCGGCACGTCGAGCCCCTCGAGCTCGGGCGCATCCGCCACTGCGTAGTCGGCAACCGTCATGGCGACGTCGTAGACGCCCTCGCCGAGAAGCCGGAACACATCGCCCACGCCGAGGCCCATCTGGTCATGCGTGGTCAGCGCGATCTCGAGATCGCCGCCCGAGGCTGCGGGCAGCGTCTCGGTCCAGAAGGGTGCCTCGTGTTCCTTGTGGAGGGGCAGGCCCGACCAGCTGCCGACGACGTTCAGCGTCTCGGCATATGCGGGAGCGGCTGTCAGGGCAGTGGTCAGCGCAAGCGCGATCGCGGTTCTCATGGGGTCTCTCCTGTCGGTCTTTTCGGTGGCAGGCTAGTGCGGCATCAGCACCGGAACCTCGGCATCCTCGGCAATGTCGGTGATCAGCATGTGGCCCGGCTTGTGGGTAATGCAAATGTCGAGATCGGCCGTCTCGAGCGCGCCCTGCGGGGTGACCCCGCACGCCCAGAAAACAGGCACTTGGCGGGGCCCAATGGGCGCCGGATCGCCCCAGTCGGGGGCGCCGATGTCGTGGATCCCGATCTCGCCCGGATCGCCGGCATGAACCGGCGCGCCATGGGCGAGCGGAAACCGTGCCGAGATCGCCCGGACCCGGTCGACCTGGTCCACATCGATCGCGCGCATGCTGACCACCATCGGCCCTCCGAAGCGGCCGGCGGGCACTGTCTCGACCGATGTGCGAAACATCGGAACGGTGGTGTTCGCGTCGATGTGCCAAAGGTGGATGCCGGCCGCGATCAGCGCAGCTTCGAACGTGAACGAACAGCCCAGGGCGAAGGCCACGAAATCGCTCTCCCAGAGATCGCCGATCTCCGTGGTGGAGCCCTCGAGGCGCCCATGCCTGTAGATGTTGTAGGCCGGCACGTCGGTTCGGATGTCGATGTCCCGCCCGAGGGTTCGCATCTCGGGCCGGCCCGTGTCGCTGACACCCACTAGGGGGCACGGCTTTGGGTTGCGCAGGCAGAACCGCATGAAGTCGAGCGCGGACGGCTCGCGCATGATCGCGACATTGGTCTGCAGCCGTCCCGCGCCGAGGCCCGCCGTGTGCGCACCGTAGCGCCCGGTGCGGATCGCAGCGCGCACGTCCTCGACCGACGCGGCGCGGAGCCCCTGGTAGAGTTCTGTCATCTCCCACCCCCTTGCTGCGTTCTTGCCTGAAAGCAGCCATTCGGCGCAAGCATGCACGACCCGGCGCGTTTGACCTTGGACAGTGCAGGGCATCGGTGCCACCCTCGGCGCGAGACTGCCGGGGAGGGTCGGGTGCCGCTAGAGTTCAACACACCGGAGGGGTCGTTCTCGCTCGACCCCCAGCGACTCGTGATCGCCGGCTGGACCGGGCGAGACAGCGCCGCCGTTCACCATCACATCGAAGAGCTGGCGGCAATCGGTGTGACGCCGCCCTCGACCGTGCCGCTGTACTATGAGGTCTCGCCGGCACTTGCGACCCAAGCCGACACGATCACGGTGCTCGGAGACAAGACCTCGGGCGAGGTGGAGCCGCTCCTTCTCCGGCATGCGGGGAGGCTCTATCTCGGGATCGGCTCAGATCACACCGATCGCGGGCTCGAGGCACAGTCTGTCGCGCACTCAAAGCAGATCTGCCCGAAGGTCATCGGGCGCGATCTCTGGCCGCTCGAGGCGGTGGCGGACCGGCTCGATACGCTTCGGCTCCACTGCCGGACCGAGGCTGGCCTCTATCAGGACGGCACCCTCGCCGCGATCCGCCCATTGGGGGAACTTCTGGCCAGCGCAGCGCTTGAGGACGGTGCGCTGATGCTCTGCGGCACGCTGGCCGCGATTGGGGGCGTTCGCCCCGCGGCGCGCTACGACATGGCCCTCGAGGGCCCGGGTGGAGACGCCATCGCCCTCAGCTACAGGGTTCAGACACTCTCAGTCGTCGCGTAAGCCTCAGAACATCACGCCCGGCAACCAGGTCGCGAGGGCTGGCACCAGCCACACCAGCGCGACACCCGCTGCCTGCAGACCGATGAAGGGCAGCACACCGCGGTAGATGTGGCCCGTCGTCACCTCCGGCGGTGCTGCGCCCCGGAGATAGAACAGCGAGAAGCCGAAGGGCGGCGTCAGAAACGAGGTCTGGAGGTTGATCGCCAGGAGAATGCCGAGCCAGATCGGATCGTGCCCCATCAGGATCAGCGAGGGCACGACGAGAGGCAGGACGATCACCGAGATCTCGACAAAGTCGAGAAAGAACCCGAGGAGAAACACGAGCACCATCGTCAGCGCGAGCGCGCCGGTCGCCCCCCCGGGCAGCGCCTCGAGCCATCCGGCCACACGATCCTCGCCCCCAAGCCCGATGAAGACGAGCGAGAACATGCCCGCGGCAAGGATGGTCGCAAAGATCATTGCGGTCATCGTCATCGTCGCCGTCACAGCACCCTGGAGCGCCTGACCTCGGGAGAGATTGACGAGCGCTGCCACCACCCCGAGCGCACCGAGTGCTGTCAGCAGCACGTAAGCCCCGCCCACCGCCTGTGCGATGGGGCTGAGATCGCTCCGCTGCAGGCGGACGGGGAACACCCCGGCTGCGACGGCGAGAAGGCAGAGCGCTGCGGCCCCGATCAGGATCGGTCGGCGGTACTGGCCCGTTCGCGCCCCGGCCATGAGAAGGGCGCCGAGCGCGCCGACGCCCGCCGCCTCCGTGGGTGTCGCGACCCCCCCGAGGATCGAGCCGAGGACCGCTCCAATGAGGAGAAGGGGCGGCAGAACCGCCGCAAGGATCTCGCCGCGCGAGGGCAGGGGGCGGTCCGCCGCCAGCGCCGGCATGTCCGCGGGGCTGAGCGCACCCCGCGCGAGGATGTAGGCAAGATAGAGGCTGACGAGGGTCAGCCCGGGCAGGAGCGCGCCGGCAAACATGTGCCCGACCGAGAGCGCTTCGACCGCAAACCTGCCCGCCTCGTATTGCGCCTGCTGGTAGGCGTTCGACATCACGTCCGCGAGGATGATCAGCAGCGTGGAGGGCGGGATGATCTGGCCGAGCGTGCCGGCAGTGCAGACGATCCCCGCCGCAACCCGCGGATCATAGCCGGCCCGCAGCATCGTCGGGAGTGCGATCAGCCCCATGGCAACCACTGTTGCCCCGACGATTCCGGTCGAGGCCGCGAGGAGTGCACCCACGACGACAACCGAGATCCCGAGACCGCCCCGCACCCGCCCGAAGGCGCGCCCCATCGTGTCAAGAAGCTCCTCCGCAATACGGCTTTTCTCAAGGAGCGCGCCCATCAGGACAAAGAGCGGGATCGCAACCAGCACTTGGTTTGTCAGAAGCCCGAAGGCCCGCTGCCCAAAGGCGCCGAGGAGGCCGATGTCCATCACTCCAAGCGTCCAGCCGAGATAGGCGAAAAGGACAGCAACGCCCGCCACGCTGAAGGCCACCGGAAACCCAGAGAGGATCGCGGCGACAAGGGCCGCAAACATCAGGAGATCGAGCACACCACTCACGCCCGGCGCGCCCCTGTCAGGGACATCCGCGGCGATGCCGGGCGGTCGGTGAAGGAGGCGCACGCTGAGCGCCGGAGAACTGCGATGCTCCCCCCGTCGATGCGAAGACCTTCGTCTCCGCTGCGCACAACCCTCGTCGCAGCCGGACCGTAGCGATGATGTGCGCGGGCCGGTGGAAGGGCCCACGCTCGGCACGCGTCTCTGCCCCACGCAGTCTTGATGAGAGGCCGGTCCGCATGGGGTGGGCGCCTCCGGCGGGGCGTGTGCCCGGGGCGCGAGCGCCTCCGGGATCCGTCATGCGGGAGGCCGCAAGCTCCGGTCGACGCGGCGACTGGCGTCGGGACGCCTGGCATTGGCGCGGC
>JBCCWM010000324.1:0-5499 GCA_039193505.1 Pseudomonadota bacterium
CGAATCCCGGTTCACCCAGATCCCGAGGGTCCGCTCTTTCCGCCGAACCGTGACCCGCTCCGGCGGCCCGCTCACCGTGATCACCACATGGGCGGGCCCCACCCCCTCAGGGACCGGAGCGTCGCGCCCAACGGCTCCGAAGATCCAGATCTCAGTGCCGTTGAAACCTGCCGTAATCGCCACTTCGTTCGTGCTGAGCGCGCCGATCACCTCTTCGGCGCAAAGCGGCGCTGCGAGGGCCAAAAGCAGAAGAAGCGCCCTCAATGCCCTGCGCCAACGGTGAAGAGCTCCGACGGGGTGACCACCAGATCGAAGAGGAGCTTGCCGCAGACGCCGAGCACCATCAGCGCGAGGAGGATGCGCAACTGCTCCGCTTTCATCCGCACACCGATCCGAGCACCGATCTGGGCCCCCACAACGCCCCCGATCAGAAGGAGGAGCGCCAGCACCGCGTCGACGGTTTGGTTTTGCGTTGCATGCATCAGGGTCGTGAACCCGGTGACGAAAATGATCTGGAAGAGCGATGTGCCGACAACGACTTTTGTCGGCATTCCAAGGATGTAAATCATCGCTGGCACCATGATGAACCCGCCGCCGACGCCCATGATCGCGGCGAGAATGCCAACCAGAAGGCCGATCACGAAAGGCGGGATCGCCGAGATATAGAGCTGGCTTTGACGAAACCGCATCTTGAGCGGCAGATGGTGCACCCAGGAATGGTGGCGGCGCGGCGTTCGGGGCGCGGTGGTCGCGGCGCCCGCACGCCGGATCGCTCCGAGGCTCTCGACAAACATCAGCCCACCCACCACGCCGAGGAAGATGACGTAGCAAAGCGACACCAGGAGCTCGACCTGCCCCATTTGTCGGAGGATGCGAAAGATCTCGACCCCGAGGGCGGAGCCGACGAGCCCCCCGAGAAGGAGGACCGTCCCCATCTTGAGGTCCACCGTCTTCCGCCTCAGATGTGCGAGCACGCCCGAGAAAGACGATGCGACGATCTGATTGGCCTCTGTCGCCACCGCGACCGCGGGCGGAATGCCGATGAAGAAGAGGAGTGGCGTCATCAAAAACCCGCCGCCCACACCGAACATCCCCGACAAGACCCCGACAAGCCCACCGAGCCCCAGAAGAAGGAGGGCGTTGACGGAGACTTCGGCGATCGGCAGGTAGATCTGCATGTGTTTTGGCGCTTTGGCTTTGGCTCGACCCTAGACCACCTCATCCGGGGGCGCCAGGGACGCGCCCCTCGCCCGGTGAATTCTCTTGCCGCCTTGGCGTCTTTGCCGGTTTAGGCTGCGGGCAGGCCGACCGCCGCGCGGCCTTCGGGGGTCTTGAGCGAAAAATCCGTACCCGCATGCTCCGCTCCGCCCGGTCCCGCCAGATAGGCGATGGCCTGTGCCACCCAGTCGGGCGAGATGTGCACTGCCGGGTCGAGCTGGCTGACCGGATTGATCCCGGAAGCCTTGATCTGAACTTGCATTTCCGTCGCCACCGTCCCGGGCGAGAGGCCGACGACCGTGATCCCGTGCTCTCGGTACTCCTTGTCGGCACAGCGTGTGAGCGAGAGCGCCGCGGCCTTGGAGGAGCAGTAGTGGCTCCATCCCTCGAGCGCGCTCACGGCTGCACCGGAAGAGATGTTGATCACGGTGCCGCCACCGGTCTTCAACATCTCCGGGATGGCCGCTCGGAGACCGTAATAGACGCCCTTGTAATTGACGTCCGCAACGCGCGCCCAGGCCTCGGGATCGCTGTCGCCGAGGCGCGCGATTGGGTCGATGAGGCCTGCGTTGTTCACCAGCAGATCGAGGCGTCCGAAATGCTCCACCGCCGTCGCCACAAGATCTCGGACGTCCCCCCAATGTGAGACGTCGACCCTCTGCGCGATCGCCTCACCCCCTGCATCGCGGATTTCGCGTGCGAGGGCGTCGATCTCCCCCGTGCTCCGCGCAGCGAGGACGAGTTTGGCCCCTTCTGCTGCGAGATGTCTGGCGGCCGCCGCGCCGATCCCCCGGCTGGCGCCGGTGATGATCACGGATTGTCCTCGAACTGCCATCGGCCCTCTCCTCCGGTGCTGAGTGCGCTGGGCCCCTTGTGTCGAATGCGCGACGGAGGCTCAAGGCGCTCTCAAACCGACCTCGTGATGCCGCCGTCGACCCGGATGTTCTGCCCGGTGATGTAGCTTGCATCCTCGGAGGCGAGGAAGCTGACCAGACCCGCCACCTCCTCGACGCTGCCGTAGCGTCCCATCGGGATTCGTTCACGGAAGGCGGCTTTCTCGGGCCGTGAAGAGATAAAGCCCGGCAGCACGTTGTTGATCCGCAGCCCCTCCTCTGCGTGGGCGTCGGCGACGAGCTTGGTGTAGGCCGCAAGGCCGGAGCGCGCGACGCCCGACGTGGGAAACGTCGCCTCCGGCTCAAAGGTGGCGTATGTGGTGATGTTGATGATCGAGCCGCCACCGGCAGCGCGCATCACGGGGGCCACGACGCGCACGGCCCTGACAACGTTCAAAAAGTAAACCTCGATCCCCTCGATCCAGTCTGCATCCGAAAGCTCCAGCACTGGCGCCCTGGGCCCGTGCCCGGCGGAGTTCACCAGCACGTCGATCCGCCCCCAGTGCGCCATTGCCGCATCCGCCAGGCGCTGGATGTCCGCCTCTTCCCGGTTCGACCCGGTGACGCCGATCCCGCCGAGCTCCTCCCCGAGCGCCTCGCCTTTGCCGGAGGACGACAGAACGCCGACACCGAACCCATCCGCCGCGAGCCGCCGCGCCGCCTCAGCCCCCATGCCGGATCCGCCGCCGATGATGAGTGCCGTTTTCATGGATCCCCCCTTACCTTTGCCTCGATCCCAAACCGTAGGGGAGGTGGCGCGGCGCGGCCAGCCCGCTGTGCCGTCGAACGGCTGGGGCGAGGATCGACGCTGCCCGCTCGACAAGCAGGTTGCGACATGTCGACCACCCCGCCGGTTCGATCCCTATGGAAGCGTTGACGCTCGCAGTCCGTGCTTTGCTAATGGTCCGGGGATCGGAGGTCGGCGGCATCCACCGGTGGTGGACGGTCCGATCAGGGGCAACGCAGGTATGAAGACGAATACAGTCCGCGCAGCGCCTCCGAACGGAGTGGCACGACAGGGTCTGGACCGGCCGGGCGACGGGTCTGTTGCGATCGCGGAGTGCGACCCGACGCGCTGGCCAGGTCTGGCGTCAGTCGCAGCGCAATGCTGGCCCTCCGCCCCGACGAGGCGTCTCACAAGGTCGACGCACGGCAGGCGCACAGCGCCCGCGATCGGCCTGATGGAAGAGCAGGGGATATCATGAGCACAGTGATCAAAGCCGGCACCGTCGTGACCGCGGACATGGCGTGGGAGGCGGACGTCCTGATCGAGGGTGGAACGATTGTCGAGATCGGGACAGGCCTCTCGGGCGACACGATGCTCGACGCGACGGGCTGTTATGTGATGCCGGGTGGGATCGATCCGCACACTCATATGGAGATGCCCTTCATGGGCACCTACGCCGCGGAGACGTTTGAGACCGGCACGCGCGCAGCCCTGTCCGGGGGCACCACCATGCTGATCGATTTCGCGCTGCCCTCTCCCGATCAGACGCTCCTCCAAGCGCTCGATCTTTGGCACAACAAGTCGACCGCCGCCTCCTGCGACTACGGCTACCACATGGCCATCACCTCCTGGTCGAAGACGATCTGGGAGGAGATGCGGATCTGTGTGGAGGAAAAGGGCATCAACTCCTTCAAGCATTTCATGGCCTACAAGGGCGCGTTGATGGTGGAGGATGACGAGATGTTCGCCTCCTTCACCCGCTGTGCTGAGTTGGGCGCGTTGCCTCTTGTCCATGCCGAGAACGGTGATGTGGTCGCAGACCTCCAACAACGGTTGCTCGCCGAGGGGAACAACGGACCGGAGGCGCATGCCTACTCGCGACCGCCGGCCGTGGAGGGGGAGGCCGCAAACCGCGCGATCATGATCGCCGATATGGCTGGCTGTCCGGTCTACATCGTCCACGTCTCCTGCGAGGAGGCCCATGAGGCCATCCGCCGTGCCCGCCAGGCCGGCATCCGCGCCTATGGTGAGCCGTTGGTCCAGCATCTGACCCTCGACGAGAGCGAGTACCAGAACGCCGATTGGGATCACGCCGCGCAACGCGTGATGTCCCCCCCGTTTCGCAGCAAGGTGCATCAGGACGGGCTTTGGGCGGGGCTGGCTGCCGGGTCCCTCCAAGTCGTGGCGACGGATCATTGCGCGTTTACAACCGAGCAGAAGCGAATGGGGATTGGCGACTTTACCAAGATCCCGAACGGCACTGGCGGGCTCGAGGATCGGATCCCGATGCTCTGGACATACGGCGTGACGCCGGGTCGGCTGACCATGACGGAGTTTGTGGCTGTCACCTCGACGAACATCGCGAAAATCCTGAACATGTATCCCAAGAAGGGTGCGATCCGCGTCGGTTCCGACGCCGATATCGTGGTCCTCGACCCGACCAAAGAGAAGACGATCACAGCCGCCGCCCAGAAATCTGCCATCGATTACAACGTGTTCGAGGGCAAGACGGTCAAAGGCCTCCCGCGTTTTGTCCTGACTCGCGGCCATCTGGCCGTCAACGATGGCGACCTCGACACCCGTCCGGGCCACGGCCAATACGTCCCGCGCCCGCCGAGCCCCGCGGTCTCCCGCGCAGTCTCAACCTGGAAGGAGCTCACGGCGCCTCGCAAAGTTCTGCGCGCCGGCATTCCGGCGAGTGGCGTCTAGATGCGCACGCTCTTCGCGCGGTTTGGCCTATCCTGGCGGTTTCTGCTGGTGGGCTGCCTCGTGGTCGGCATCACGTCGAGCGCGGTTGCGGCTTGGCTTCTGGCGCAGGGGGAGCCGCTCGGGCTCGGCGGTGTCTTCGCGCTCTTTGCCGTTGGGATCCTCTACCTCCTGATCATGCTGATCCCGGCTGCGGTCCTTTGGGGCGTGACCTACTGGCTGACCCACAGATCGGGATGGCCGCCGCGCCAGGCGACCGTTTGCGCCGCCGGAACGACGGCCTTTGTCGCCGCCAGCCTGCCGCTTGCGCTCACACTTGCGGAGGCCATGCCCTGGTCGGTCCTCAGCATCTTCGTTGTGCCCGTGCCGGTGGCGACCACGTCCGCCATTTTGTTCGCAAACGGCCTCTATCGGGACTTGGCCGACGGAGATGGTGGCTTGGCTGAGGTCTTCCGCTGAGGGTGACACGGCTTGACTGATCCAGGACCCGAACCGTGCCGAACAGAGGAGGCTTTCATGACCGCACCCGGCAAAAACCTTCAGACCGACGGCGCACGGCTCTGGCAGAGCCTCGAGGACATGGCTGCCATCGGGCCCGGTGTGTCGGGCGGCAACAACCGCCAGACACTGACCAAGGAGGATGGCGAAGGGCGCGCGCTCTTTCAGCGATGGGCGGAGGCTGCGGGCTGCGAGATGGGTCTCGACCAGCTTGGCACGATGTTTGCCATGCGGCCC
>JBCCWM010000325.1:0-5437 GCA_039193505.1 Pseudomonadota bacterium
ACCCGGGAGGCACCGGGCTCGCGATCATCTTCGCAACGGTGCCCCGGTCGATCCCAAACCGCAGCGCTGCCGCTCGCTGGCTTAGCCCCTCCAACATCACCGCACGACGGACAAGCCCGTACAATTCCACGCCGTACATCCTCCTGCCTCCGGACCTTTTGGTCCGAAGGCTAGCAGCGGCGGGGTTTTACGCCGCCCTCCCGGGCCAATCCCGGGCATCAACGCGGCCGATTATTGCACCGCCCTTCTCAGGATCGCGGGTCTCGTCATGGCGGTGCGGCTCGACGTGGTCCGCGATAAGCGAGGTCCGGCGCGGGTTGCGTTGGGGCGATCCGTCGGCCCTGAGCGATCCGTCATTGTAGCGGTTCTGCTCGAGGCACATCCGGCAGAACATCTCTCCGCGGAGCTGCGCCGCACGGCGCCTCTGCCACCGCGCCGTCTTGTAGAGGTTGCGGCCGTTGGGCCAGGACATGCCGCCACCTCGCTCAACATGGATAGGTTTTGCCTGCCGCGGGAACGGCTTTGCCTGCGGGCTGAGTTGAAGCCGGGCATCGGCTCCCTGAATGTTCGCCGCAGCGACCGACACACTCTGCGCTGGGGCGACGGCTCACAATTCCGCCACCGTGCCCTTGTCGCGTGTCAGACAGGTCTGAAGAGGTTACCGGCGCACCCTGTGGATTCTCATTGGGGGGCTGCACGAAAAAGCCCGGAACTGTCTCGCACACGAAACCTCACCGGAGCGCTCTTCTCGATCGCACACTTTACTATGCGGCGCTACCCACTAAGGCGTCAACCCGCAAGTGCTTTGGAGCTGCATTTCGTGCACCTCCCCATCCGCGCACGCCAAACCCCAGGCGCGCTGGATCCCTTGGAGCGCCGCAATCAGGGCCTCGGTCGCACGCTTCTGAGCCCGAGCGTTGGCCCGCCACCGATACGAGAGGAGCACTTGGCTGAGCGACACCTGCGCGATGCAGACAGCCTCGACGAGGCCAACTGCCGGAATGGCCTGACGATGATCCTCGCCCTGTCCGCGGCGAAGAGGGATCATCGGTTCCAAATCGAGGAGGGCCGAGCGGCCGATATCCTACAGCTGACGCACCGCGAGGCGCCGGTCGATCGCAGCGCCCTGACCGCCCCCACCAGATGGCACCCCAAACTCTGATGGGGAGCGACCAGAACCGGCAAGCTCTTCCGCCAAAGCGCCATAGGCGAGCCCCACTTCGCGGAGTGGCTGCGCCAAGGTGCGGATCTGCCAAAGCGGCGAGCCGTAGGTCTCATGACCAATCAGGGACACCCGCTCGTCGCCGTCAAACACCTCGACAACATCGGCCTCGCCCCTCGGTGGCCCTTGCCGGCGTGACCGCGCGGCGGCAAGACGGTGCTCTGCTCCTGCAAAGGCCTGTTCTTTGGTGAGCTGGCGCCGCAACGCCGTCGCCTCGGGCGCCTCCGGCCGGCGCCAGGTCCGGCATTCGATAAGCACGCGCAGGCGTTCGGGTTCGCTCACCTCCTGGCGAGCCGATAGGTCGTTCATGCCGCTTCCTCGCTGTTAACCTTTGGGACGCTTTCCGGGACGCCGTCCCGCTTTCCGTCCCGGCGTAACTCTTCCTTTTTCTTCTATAACCGCCCTATAAATATCTATTGGGACAGAAAGATAGAGAGAGAGAGTTATGGCGCGCGCGCGCATGCGTAAATCCTGCCCTTTCGGCGTCCCAGCGTCCCAGAGCGCTCCAAAACGCCAAAAAACAAATTGAAAACAAGGGACTAAGTCCGGGACGGAAAGAGGGACGGTGTTCCAAGTCGCGGGACGGTGTTCCAAAAAGCGTCCCGCTTTGACTGTCAAATCGCATCAGTGTCGCACCCAGTCACATATTGTTTCGATACGGGAACCTGCGGGCTTTCATCCCGGCACCGTTGATCGAGTTCTATGGCGCCATCACCTTGGACAGGGTGAGAAGCGGCATCTCGCAATCATCGCCTCACCGGCGCGTGTTGGCAAGCTGTGGATCGACCATCGGATGCAGGTCTCCAATCACAAGAGCGCCGGCACCGTGATCTCTCTGGGGCAAAGCCGCATGCGCACCCGTACCCGAAGCACCTAATCAGAGGGCGTCAGGCCGATCGCACTGTTGCGCAGAATGCACGCACGTTCAGAGCCCGACGGTTTCCGATGAAGGTCGACGAGCAGTCCCGTCTGGCCATGCGCCCAGTCCGCTTCCTGTTCGTCAAATGTGGGGACATGCGCCTGGCCGTCCGTCGTAGCGCACACGCCCACCTCAGTCGTGGCGTCAAGCACGCCCGTGCCCATGCCCGACAGAAGGTCGGACGCGATCTTGGCGATGGTCGACTTTCCCGGGCCGGGAGGTCCAGAGATGCGAGCGCCACTCAAGATAAGCCCCAAGAAACCCAAGGCCCATCACCCCGAGCAGACTGTCGAGATCCTGAGGCCACCGCCAATCCCGGAGCGCCCGGAGATCAGCCACAACTTCACCGAAGCCAACAGGGATCGGCGCGGGGCGACGGGCAATTCGGATCGACCTTTCCCTCGACCGAGATCCCTCGGGATCCTCGACGGCTCCGGAGTTGAGCAGGGACCTGGCGGCATTGACGAGAGGCGCATCCGCCTCACTGCACCAGATGCCGGTCGACACGCGCCTCGAGGCCGAGCGTGCGGCCCGAACTCAGCCGACGGCGGGCGGCGGCTATTGCCGAGTGCCTCGAGGCGCAGCCGAGAACGAGACAGCCGCCACAGCGCGGCTGAGTGCGGGCAGATGCGCGCCGCGACCATATTTCGGTCGATGATACTTGTGGCCCATGCGCTGGACGCGCACGCGCTCGTCGATCCCTGATCCAAGCAAACGATCCTCGAACGCATGCCGCAAAGAGTAGGCTGTGTGGCGCTCGCTCTCGCGGAGACCATTTTCGGCAAGTCATTTGTTGACCGCGGCAGGCCATCGATCGGGACGCGTCGCATAGGTTCGCGTCGTGAGGTCTTTCAGGAGATGCGCCGCATCCAAGCTGACACCGTGGAGGGGAAGGGGGCGCGCGGATTGAGGCGTTTTGAGGCGACGGCCGGAATGCGGCGCGACGATGAGATGCGGCACCTCATCGGACACCCGCCAGTGATCACGCAGGGCCCACATATCTCCGATGGACGCGCACCGGTGTTCATCATCACCAGAAAGATGGCTCGCGCCTCGGGATTGAGGCCAGCGAGCGCTTGCGGCGCGAGCAGGGTCTATTGGATCCAGCCCGATGAAAACGGAAAGGTCTCCGGCACGCTCTCGTCGCGCAGACGCATACCGCTGAAGGGATTTTTTAAGGTCTCAAGGCCGTGCACATCGGCCCAAGTTCGGATGATTTCCGACAGGTGGCCGATGTCCTTGTTGGCCGACTGCGCCCTGATCTCGCCCTCCTCCACGCGATCGAGGAGCCAGCCGCGGAACGCAAGCGCCTCGCGCCGACCGATTTCAGTCAAAGGAAGATCGCCGACGACTGTGCAGAAACTCCGGATCGCCTTCAGTTTGCGATTGCGCCATTTGCGCTGTTGATCCGGCGACATGCCAACGCGCCGATCCGCTGTGAGCGCGACGTAGCCCTCGAAGGCCTTCGTGAATGGGGGCGCATCCGATTTGCCGCCCCCGAGAAGGGCCGCGCCCTCGTCCAGATCGGCGGGAGGCGCTGCGGTGCGCGAGGCGATCGGCGCCAATGCCTCCACGCGCGCGATGATGTCGGAGAGAGGGCCGTCTTGCAGCTCGGCAACCGGCCTGTAGGGAAAGGCTCGCGCTTGGCAGATGGCATGAAGTGCACTGAAGCGCTCAAGAGCCGTTCCATCGCTCTCGGCAACGCCTGCCTCCCACCGGGCCTCAAAGGCCTGATCGAGCGTGCGCGCCCGCAACTCGGCCGTCGCTTTGCATTGCGTGTTCAGCGCACGCCGGACTTGCGGGCCGACCTCAAGATGCCGGTATCTCGCCGGGACCCACCGCACATAGTGCCACCACTCCCCACGCCGCCTGATCCCCACGCCGCACCACCACACACGCGCTCCATGCACATATCCATGCACAAAAATAGGCTCATGCACGATGCTGAAAACTCTTTATGCGAAGGGGCTATCGCAAGGCGACGTGTGCGCTATCGGGTTATAAAATATCATCTAGATGACCCGTTACTGGCAGCAGTGACGACCAGCAAGCTGGCGGAGAGAGAGGGATTCGAACCCTCGAAACGGTTGCCCGTTTACACACTTTCCAGGCGTGCGCCTTCGACCACTCGGCCACCTCTCCAGTACAAGGTTCGTATACCACTCCGCGGAGACACTGCAAGAACATCCGCGACAGCGGGTGATGAGAGGTCAGTTGGCGACGGCTCCATTTCTTGTCTAAGCGTGTTACCGAGGTCGACGGGGAGATCGGGGATGCAGACCTAATTACAAGCGCCGACGTCGCTTCATGTTGGTTGGGAGCCTTGTCTTGTTCATTTTATGGCGTAGAGAGTGTGCGATTACTCTTGGTTTTGAAGGGGTCGGGAAGACGTCAACCAACGCGCTTTGATCTCGTCTTTCGGTGGGGGTCCCAATCGGTTGGTGTCGTGTTTCATCATGGAACGCGGGGGGAGGTTTTCGATGGCGGCGGGGATCGGGTCCGGGAGTGGGTTTTCGGCGGATGATCTGCAGCGGCCGGCGCGCACAAACCGGGATGCAGGGCACGTTCGACGGCTGCTCGCGGTGACACTGGACAGCGGCAGCCGAATGGACGCCGCACGGGTCGGCGGCGCGACCCGCCAGATCGGGCGGCGAGGAGGAGCAGAACACGGTCCGGCGGACCGTGTTCCCGACGAACGGCTTCTTCGCGTCAACGCCGACGGTCCGGACGGCCCGATCGGGCGCAAGGCACCGGGCCAAGCCGTCTCTGCTGACGCCCCCGCAGCGAGGGGCCCCAGCCGAGGCCGTCTCTCGACGGCGTCGTCCGCTGGCGGCTCGTCGACCCGGCGCTCGCTCCGCCCAACGGCGATGGCAGGCAATCGCCTGTCGGCCAGCGGGTCGAGACTGTCTGGCAGGTCAAGCGCCCCTCTCGGCGTTGCTTGGCACCGCCGGCCGGGCAGTGGACGACCGGCGCTCGAACCGGGTCTTCAAGAGCTCCGACGATATCGTCGATCGCTGCTGCTCCGCACGGAGCGACCTCGTCGACCAGCCATGGCGTCTGCGCTCCATCGGCAGGCGCGATTGGGACCGTGGGTTCTGATCAGGGCCCGTTGGTATTGAGCGCCGTCTGGTCGATGGTCTCGACGGCGGCTCGGCGGCTCGCGCCGAGGTGACGTGTCGTCTTGGCATTCGAGGCATCACGCATCGGGCGGATCGCGGCGTTGAGCTCGTCGTGGCCGACGAACGTCTGAGTGCGCAGCGTGGCCAGGATCCATCGTTCAGCGCGCTGAACGGCAG
>JBCCWM010000326.1:0-5429 GCA_039193505.1 Pseudomonadota bacterium
GTCCATGGAACAAGAACCCGGTTCCGACCCGGCCCACCCCACTCAAAATACATGAGAGCGATGCGGCCAAGCCTGCCCATGCCGAAGGCCGACGTCACCGCGGGATGCTCCAGCGCGGCCGCGTATCCCTCGCGCTGAAGGCTCAGCTCATCGTAGTCCATCGAGCGGGACACATCTACCGCGAGGACCAGTTCCAGGTCGACGGGGATTCGTTCCTCGGCGGAGGAAAGGCTTGCGACGGCAGAGAAAACCAAGAGGATCAGACCGAACCGCACCATACCACCTCCTCCTATGTCGATCTTCGGAGCGTAGCATGACCGATCCGTTTTTTCAGCCGATCTCAGGATTCGAGCTTCCGCGCTTCGCCGGCGTGCCGAGCTTTATGCGCCTCCCCTGCCTGCCAGACGAGCATCCACGTCGCGGGGAGGTTGAGATCGGCATCCTGGGCGTGCCTTGGGATGGCGGAACGACCAACCGACCGGGCGCACGGCACGGCCCGCGGGCGCTGAGGGACGCATCGACGATGATCCGGGCCGTCAACGCTGCAACGGGCGTCGCGCCGTTTGAGCGCGCGCGGGTGGCCGATCTCGGCGACATTGGGCCGAACCCGGCCGACCTGGCCGACAGCCTCGCGCGAATCGAGCGGGCGTATAACGCACTCTATGTCGCTGGCATCCGGCCCCTGTCCGCTGGCGGAGACCATTTGGTCTCGCTGCCGATTTTGCGTGGGATCGCGGGGGGGCGGGCTATGGGTCTGTTTCACGTCGACGCACACACGGATCTCTTCGATAGCTATTTCGGCGGGTTCCGCTACACCCATGGCACGCCCTTCCGCCGGGCGATCGAGGAGGGCCTCATCGATCCGAAGCGGACCATCCAGATCGGGATCCGGGGGACGGCCTATGATCTCGAAGACCGGCACTTTGCCGAGGAGGCCCGTGTTCGGGTCGTGACAATTGAGGAGTTTGGCGAGCGTGGGGTCGCATCCGTTGTGGCGGAGGCGCGGGAGATCCTCGGCGCGGAACCCGTCTACACGAGCTTTGACATTGATGCGCTCGACCCCGCCTTCGCGCCGGGGACCGGGACGCCCGAAGTGGGTGGTCTCACATCCCGTGAGGCACTCTCACTCCTCCGCGGCATGCGAGGGATCGACATTGTGGGCGCGGATCTGGTGGAGGTCTCGCCGCCATTCGATCCCTCGGGCGCCACGGCTTGGCTGGGTGTCTCGATCATGTTCGAGCTTCTGTGCCTCATGGCCGAGGGCACTGTCTGAGCTCAATCGCCAGCGGCAAGCGGCAACGGGCGTTCGGCGCCGGGCAG
This sequence comes from Pseudomonadota bacterium, assembly GCA_039193505.1. Classification (GTDB taxonomy): domain Bacteria; phylum Pseudomonadota; class Alphaproteobacteria; order Rhodobacterales; family Rhodobacteraceae; genus Algicella. Next base: position 1,321 of record JBCCWM010000326.1, read on the forward strand.
ATCCTCGATCGACAGGCTCTCGCTCGGGCGGGCCAGGCGGTAGCGCGTGACCCAGTCGATCCGCTCCTCCGCGCGGGTGACGGCGACATAGGCAAGCCGCTTCCAGAGGGGGAGGCCCGCCTCGGTCCGGCCGGAGCGGGCAGCGGCATAGAGATCGGGCGCGAAGATCTGGACGCGGGACCATTGCGAGCCCTGGGCCTTGTGGATCGTGCAGGCCGCGCCGTGGACGAAGCTCGCGCCCATCCGGGCGGCCGAGGGGATGATCGGCTCTTCCCGGTCGGGGGCTTCGATCTGGATGATCGAGGCGGCGGTGACCCGCGGTGCCTCTGCGCCAAGCACATGGAGGCGGGCGAAGCCGGGCTTTGTGCCCGGTCCGACATAGACGGCTTGTGCGCCCTTGATGAGGCCTCGCGCTTCCAGGTCGATGCGCTTTTTCCGGTGGCGGAGCGGCAACTCGATCCCGTCGCAGATCAGCGGCTCTCCGGGGAGGAGCGCATCCTCAGGCGCCTCGAACGCCGTTCGAAACGCGTGGATCAGGCGAACCCGCGTCGCGTTCCGCCAGACGAGGACGGGCGAGCGGGCCATGAGGCCCGCGTCGACGCGCTCCGCCAGGTGAACGCGCTCATCCACGGCGGCTGCGTCCCGGAGGCGCGCCTCGAACCCCTCGAACGTGATGTCGGGCTCTGCGAGTGCGTGAGCGAGGTCGAGGATCGGATTGCCGGCGGCCTGACGGTGGATCCGCTCGAGCGTGATCTTGGCTGGCGCCGGCAAGGTCTCGAAGCTCATCTCTCCGGCCTGGCCCACGGGGGCGAGCTGCGCGGGGTCGCCGAAGAGAACCAACGTCGGGAAAATCTCCTGGAGATCGGCGAGTTGGCGGTCGTCGAGCATGGAGGCTTCATCCACGAACCCAACGTCGAGCGGGTCCTCCCGGCGCTTCCAGCCTGTGATGAAATCGGAGCCCCGGAGGCCGGCCGTCGCCAGCGCCCCAGGGATCGATTTCTGAGTGGCATAGAATGCATGGGCGCGGTCGAGCGCGGTGTCGGAGAGGCCCTCGATCGAGGGCCGCTCGCCGTCGCCCGAGAGCCAGGCTGCAATCTTCTCGTATTCCGGATCGTAAACCGGGGTGTAGAGGATCCGGTGGATCGTCGTGGCCGCCACACCGCGGGAGCGAAGAACGCTTGCCGCTTTGTTGGTTGGCGCGAGGACCGCGAGTGTCCGGCGATCCCGTTTTTTCCGCCCCTCCCAATCCGCTGACACGATCTCGAGCCCCGCCGCCACGAGGGCGTCGACCAGCCGCGCGAGGAGCAGTGTCTTGCCTGAGCCCGCGCGCCCGAGGACGGCGCGGATCCGACCCTCACCCTCTGTCGCTTGGGCGAGGCTCCCGGTGTCGAGATCGACGCCGGCGGCGGACAGCACCTGCGTGATCTCGCCCCATGCACGGGTCTGGTCGTCTGAGAGGGCAACATCCATGCACCTTCATGGCAGGCCAAAGCCAAAGATGCACGGCTCACGGGTGCTTTCAGGCCGCGACGGCCTCCGCCCCTCGAAAGACGGGAAAGGACGCCTCGAACCACTCCGCACCGGCCATTGGATCGAGACCCGCGCTCTGCGCGATCTTCGTGCGAAGCTCAGGCGCGAAAGGCCAGAGGCCGGCACAGATTTGCTCTGCCCCCTCGCCCCGCGTGCCGAGGACGTCGGGTGCCCAGCCAATCATGCGGTAGATTTTGACCATCCGCGCATCGAACACCCCAACCGCCGAGAGAAGACCGAACTTGAGGCCCAACTCGTGGCCGGCAAGCATCACGCCACCCGCGATCCGCCGGCCCTGGTCCCGATAGCGGGGAGAGAGGCAAAACCGCGTCGTCTCCCAGATCAGCGGCGAGGTGATGTCGACGCTTTCGGTCAAGTCCGAGAAATGATCCCGGATCATCGTCCGCTCCGTGGTCGGCATGATCCGCATGGAGCCCGCATGCTCGCCAGTCTCATCTTCCCAGATGACGTACATCGCGCCCTGGTGATCGTATTGGTCCATCTCAAACCCGTCCGCATCGACACTCACATCCCATTTCAGGCGGTGATGGAACTGGTCCGCGCGGTCGCGGAACATCGAAGCGGCGAGTTTTTTGTGCTGGTCGAGTTGGTCGGCGTACAGAAATCGGATCATAACTGGGTTCCCTCGTCTTGAAGACGGCGGGACCCTAGCGTGGACCGTGGTTAACGATTTCTGACCGGTCGCTGGTAAAGACCTGAGGCAACCACCTGAATCTACGGAAGAATCAGTCCGCTGGATACGGCCTTTGCGACGGCGTGAACCGTGTTGACGGCGCCGAGTTTGTGGCGCGCCGTGTCAATGTAGACGCGAAAGGTATGTTCAGAAATATTAAGTTTCTCAGCAGCTTCTGCGCGAGAACGTCCCGCTGCGAGAAGCGCCAGTGCGTCCCGTTCCCGCGGGGAGAGCGCCTTCGTCTCGATGCCGATCTCCCCCTCCATCAGGGTGGACACTCGGTCATGGACGTAGTGGGCGCCGATCAGCAACTCCTGCCCGCGCTCACCGATGAACTTGTCCCAGTTTTGGTCGGTGTCATAGCTCGTCACGGAGAACATTGCGAACTGACCGCCGACGCCGCGAATCGGAAAACTGAGACCCTGTTTGCCGACACCGCTGTCGATCGCTTCTGTCAGGACGCGCCGGGCTTTCTTGTTCGTCCAGTCGAGGCGCTTCCAGTCGAGGGGGTGAAACCGTCGGCCCGCTTCCAGAACAACAGGGTCGTATCGGAGCATCTCCTCGGTTTTGTACTGCTCCACCCAGTCCGGGTCATAGGTGAATGCGCCGTATTCCCGCCCCGTGCCGCCGACAACATGATAGACGACATGGGCAACGCCAAGCTCGTCACGTAAGTCGACGATGAGGGTCTGAACCTCCTCCAGAGAGTTCGTCTTCCAGAGGCTTTCCTTTAGGCTGTCCATCAGTCTCGGCTCTCGCACTCGATACGGTGGCGGCGGAGGATGCGGCGCTCAGCTCCCGCGCCGCTACGATCAGAGTGTCGTCGAGGTGCTCCGCCAACTCAAACAGCATACGGCTGCGCGCAACCTGGCGGAGATCCGAGAGTACATCCAGCATCCAGTAATCAGACATCCCGAAACTCCGTGGCAAAGGTTAACAGACCCTTAACGTGGCCCCGCTTGATATACTATCAAAGCGAGAGATGAATTCTATTCCCCCAAAACTGCGGGTCTGGCCGCATCAAGACCTTGAAATCACACACGTGCACACTTCGAAATGCTCGCATAGGTCAAGTTTTATCGAAGCAATCCCGGGGCTTACGCCCCGGTTACCTGCGCGCGTCAATGAGCGATGCGCGCATCCTCAACTGTGCGCAGACCCGTTGTCGGCGCGCCGACAAGCACCGCCATGTTCCCGGGTTTGTGCTCGTTGCGCATCATCTTCATGTGTGCGTCGGGAATGTCGGAGAATGGAAAAACCTCTGACATACAGGGATCGAGCCGACGCTCAATCATAAGGCGATTGGCCTCGGATGCCTGCTTGAGATTGGCAAAGTGGCTGCCCTGGACACGTTTCTGGTGCATCCAGACGTAGCGCGCATCCATGGTCAGGTTGTACCCGGTCGTGCCGGCACAAATCACCACCATGCCCCCCTTCTTGACCACGAAGGTGGAGACTGGGAACGTCGCCTCTCCGGGATGCTCGAAGACCATGTCGACATTCACGCCCTTGCCCGTGATCTCCCAGATCGCCTTTCCGAACTTCCGGACCTCGGAAAACCACTCCTTGTACTCGTCGGAGTTCACGGTGGGGAGCTGGCCCCAGCATTTGAAATCCCGCCGATTGATCACGCCCCGCGCGCCAAGATCGGTGACGAAGTCACGCTTGCCCTCGTCCGAGATCACCGCGATGGCGTTCGCTCCGGCGGTGTTCGCGAGCTGGATGGCATAGGACCCGAGGCCCCCCGACGCCCCCCAGACGAGCACGTTCTGGCCGGGACGGAGCTCATGCGGGCTGTGCCCGAAGAGCATCCGGTAGGCGGTGGCGAGCGTGAGTGTGTAACAGGCCGCTTCCTCCCATGTCAGGTGAAGCGGGCGGGGCATCA
>JBCCWM010000327.1:0-5420 GCA_039193505.1 Pseudomonadota bacterium
CGCCCCAATCGCGGGGAGCCCGTTGAGCCGTGCCCCCTCGATGTCGTAGCGACGGTCGCCGAGCATGATGGCGGCCTCCGCCCGTGTCTCAGTCAAAGCATGAGCCAAAAGCTCCGCCTTGTCGGAGCGGCTGCCATCCGCCTCCGCGCCGAACACCCTGTCCATGAAGGGTGCCAGATCGAAATGCTCGGCGATCTTGATGGCATCGACCTCCGTTTTCGAAGTGGCGATGTAGAGACCGGAGGCGAGATTGCGGAGGTCCATCAGCATCTCGCCAACCCCGTCATAGAGATCGGCCTCGAACATTGCACCGGCGCGGTAGTGCTCTCGGTAGGCGTCCACGGCCGCCTCGATGTCGCCGCCGGGCCCGATCAACACCTCGAAGCTCTGCCGGAGCGGTGGGCCGATGCACCATGTGAGGGCGTCGGCCTCCGGCACCTCGGCCCCAAGCTCAGCAAGAGCGGCGCGGATGGACCCAGTGATCCCCGGCTTCGGGTCCAGAAGCGTGCCGTCGAGGTCGAGAAACACGGTGATCATCAGACGATCGGCTCATCCGCGGTCTGGTGCGCAAGCGCAAAGACGCGCTTGTAGCGTGCAATCTCGGCCTCGGGCCCCATCGCTTTGGCAACATTGTCCGAGAGCTTGACCGTCGACCGGCCGTTGGCGCGCACCGCCTTACAAACGAGGCTGAAGGGCGACAGCGTGTCGTCGGGCCCCAACCCGCGGAAGTCATTGGTGAGCAGCGTGCCCCAGCCAAAGCCGAGCTTCACCTTGCCCTGGAACCGATGGTAGAGCGCAGAAATAACATCGACGTCGAGGCCGTCCGAGAAGATCACCAGCTTCTCGCGCGGATCTTCTCCCTTTTCGCGCCACCAATCGATGGCCGTCTCGGCACCGACGATCGGATCGCCTGAATCGATCCGGATCCCCGTCCAGCCCTTCAGCCAGTCCGGCGCTCGCTCAAGAAAGGTCGCCGTCCCGAACGTGTCGGGCAGCATGACCCTGAGATTGCCGTCATAGTCCCGGTGCCAATCGGCGAGCACTTGATAGGGGCTCGCGGCAAGCGTCGTGTCCGTCTCGGTCAGCGCCGCATACACCATCGGCAGTTCATGCGCGTTGGTGCCGATCGCTTCCACTTCGCGGCGGAGGGCGATCAGACAGTTCGATGTGCCGAGGAAACGCTCCCCCAACCCCTCGATCATCGCCTGAACGCACCAGTCCTGCCATAGGAAGGAGTGCCGCCGGCGGGTGCCGAAATCCGCGATCCGTATATCCGGCAACTCCGAGAGCTTCTGGATCTTCTCCCACACCCGGGTCATGGCGCGGGCATAGAGCACCTGCAGATCGAGCTTGCCGAGATGGCGGAGCACAGCGCGGGAGCGGAGTTCCATCAGGACCGCAAGGGCCGGCACCTCCCACATCATCACATCCGGCCACGAGCCTTCGAAGGTCAGCTCGTACTGATCGCCAACCCGCTCCAGATGGTAGGGCGGCATCCGAAAGCTCTCGAACCAGTCGATGAATGCGGGCGTGAACATCCGCTGGATGCCGTAGAAGCTGTTGCCCCGAAGCCATGTGACTTCGCCTCTGCTCAAGTGGAGGGTGCGGATGTGATCGAGCTGTTCGCGAAGCTCCCCCTCATCGACGAGGCGCGCCAGTGGGACGGCTTTGGAGCGATTGATCAGGGAGAACGTGACCATGACGTCGCGGTGCCGCTTCTCGACGGTCTGCGCCATCAGGAGCTTGTAGAAATCGGTGTCGAGCAGCGACCGGACGATCGGATCGATCTTCCAGGTGTGGTCGTGCACGCGCTTTGCGAGATCGATCATCGCGTCCTCACCCGTTTTCCGACATCGTGTGCACGCTCGCGCGCCGCTCGCAATAGGGAAAACCGTTTGACAGTTTTGGTTGTAACTTTAATTTCAGTCATAACTGAAAATACTAGAAATGACGATGCACCTGACACCGGCGATGCAAGCCTTCGTCTTGCACTGGGGCGAGATGGGCGCCAAGTGGGGCACCAACCGGTCGGTTGCTCAGATCCACGCGCTCCTGCACCTTTCGCCCGAGCCGCTGCCCGCGGATGAGATCGCCCAGACACTCGGCATCGCGCGCTCAAACGTCTCGACCGGCCTGAAGGAGTTGCAAACTTGGAAGCTGGTGCGGGTCGAGCGACAGCTCGGCGACCGGCGCGACCACTTCACCTCAATCTGCGACATGATGGATCTCGCCGTCACCGTGATCGAGGAACGGCGCTCGCGGGAGTTCGTTCCGACGATGGAGGCCGTGCGCGCGGCAGTTCTGGACGCCGAGGGCGATCAAACCCCCCCGCCGGTGCGCGCGCGGATGCAGGCGACGCTCGAGACCATGGACCTTTTCGATCAGTGGTATCTAGACATCGCCAAGCTGCCCCGGTCCGTTCAGCTCACGCTTGCCAAGATGGGGGCTCGGATCGCTCGCCTGGTGCCGAAGGGCTAGTTTTTTTGTGCGGAGGTTTCAGTTATGACTGAAAGAATTGAAATACGACCGTTTGCGAAAGCTGCCATGCTCGCGCCGCTCCTTGGTGCGGCCATGATCGGCGGCGTCCTCTTGGTCCTCTTGGGGGCCTCAGGTGCGGACCCCGGCACGAGCGTCGGCATCACAGCAATGACCGTCATCGTGGGCCTTGCATGGGGTGTGCCGTTCTATGCGGTCTTCGGCCTGCCGCTCTTTTGGTCCGCGCTTCGCCGGCGCTTCGCGAGCTTCCCGGCACTGGCCGGCACGGCCTTCGTTGCAAATCTCCTCGCCGCCTTGGTCCACGCTATGATCGAGAGTTTGATCACCGGCCAGAGCTCTTCCGCTGCCTTGACGCTCGTCATCGGCAGCGGCGTCGCCCCCATCTGGGGCGCTTGTTTCGCCTATCTCTACACACCTTCCCAGCACAGGAGACTGCAATGACCACACCGGAACTGGTCCTTTTCGGGATCGGCCTTTCAGGGCTGATCGCGCTTTGCCTCGTCATCGCGCTGATGGGGCGGGCGCTCAGCGCGTGTCCGGACACCGGGCGCGCCGCCCGGGCGGGCGCCATCGTTATCATGACGGCCTTCTCTGCATTCGGCTTTGGCGCAGTGTCGATGATCGCGGCGATGCTGCCAATCCTGTCGTCACAGGTCGGCTTGTCGCCGCTCTACACCGCGTTGGCGTTCGTCGCCTTCGCGCTCGGCACCGGCTTCGCTTACGCAGCCGAACGGCTCCGCCGGATCGTCTTGGAGGCGGCGGAGCGGGTCGCGGCCCAGACGGCGACCGCCGAGAAGAGTTTGAACGCGACCTGACTTGGAGCCCCTCCCTCCCGCGAGACGTCCGCGTTGTCCTTGAGACCGGAGTGGGACATTGAACCCGGGGGGCTGCGCGTCCAGGCGGTCTATCGGGCACAGCGGTAGGCCGTTTTGCCGTCAGCGTCTCAAGCGGTGTTTGATGGACGGCCGTGTGGATGGCGGCGCTCGTCCACTGCATCGAAGTGCCCGCGCTCCGTGTCCTGGTCGCCATTGAGACCGGTTCGGGCCGGGATCTTGAGCCGCTGCGCTTGCGGTTGGCGTGAGCGCCGCAAACAACGCGTGATCCGCATGCTGATCGGGTCCACGCGCCGCCACTGTGTCCGTCTCAAAAGGAGCCGCATGCGGCGAAGAGGCACGCGATGGCTCAGCGAAGCGTCGAGAGGTGTGGTTTGCACTTCAGGGGGATCTGCATCCTGAGCGCCTTGTTTTCCTTGACGATGTTGTCGCGCCTCGTGGCCGAAGCCGCCGAGGTGAGCGCTGCTGCGCTGTCGTTTCACGGAGCCGGCGCAAGACGCCGAGCCGGGGATGAACAGCCTTGCGCCCCTCTCGCTGAACCACACAGCGGGCTCCCCTCTGGCACAGGCGGTCGTTGGATGACAGCGGGTGGTGTCCGGGCGGGACGGGATCGGGGCGCCGGTCGCGCGGCTGGCGTTGGCAGGATCTCGAAACGTGGGGGATCTGCGCACTATTCCCTCGGAGATCGGATCAGGCGCGTCGCAACGGCGTACAGCGGCGCAGCGCCATTGGGTCAGGCCCAAGGAAGTGCGATGCAACGCCCCCAACCGCAGGCCGTGCCGCGCGCGAATTCCGTGTGGGCGTCGCAGATGGCGACCGATCCGGTGTCGCCGCGGCGACGGAAGGGCGGCCCGGCGCACGGGACCGGGCGCTGACCGACGGGACGGGCGCCGTCGCAGTGCCCAATCGTGAAGCCGCTCGCGCATCCAGGCAGGCAAATAAGTGCGCGTCACCCGGCCCCGCCCTTGATGGGAGCGCCCGCACCAGAGCGTCTCAATCCTCTGCCGCGCGCCCCGACGGGCCGCCGCCCGATCCCCAGCCGGCCCGCTGCAAGAGCAGCCGCGTCCTTTCGGCGCTGCTCCCCGATGACCCCGACGGCGAAGCGTTGATCCGGTGGGGAGAGGACGGCCCCGTCCAAGATCCGCTTATCGGCAGGGCGACGCGCGGACCGGCCGTCGGTGCGCGCCTGCCTTCGCCGCACCGGTAGGAAGAACGGAGGCTTCGTCTGCGAACGGGAACCACAGGGCAGCAGGCCCAGGTGTCGTGTGCCACGGCCCTTCGCTTCACCGGCGCGTCAGCGTTCAGTCCCGCTCTACGAGCGTCAGCCGTTTTGTTGCACACGGCGCTTCCAGCCCCGCCAGAGCTGCCTCTCGTTCTGCTGAGCGGGTCGGCGCTGCCTGCGGTCTCCAGGCCCGCAGTCGCGCCCTCGACCGAGGCCGCGATCTCCGAGGGCGCCGACCCCATGGCCCGGCGGGCCTCCGCGACGGCGGTCCGTGCGGCTTTGGCCGCCCAACGGTCGCACCGCCCCCATGGTCTGACCCGGACAGCCCTGACTGCACGCGCGATGCCCACCTGCAACGTGGGCCTCACTGCCCCCCTGCTTCCGCGCCATGAGACTATCCTCACTGGAGTGAGAGCGGTCGTTGACCGCACATTGGATCGGGCGAGGCTCTCGCCTGCGCCGAAACGATCCTTGCCGACCCGCAGACCAAAAGCGATATCCCTGTTTTGGAGGGTTTGCCTGCACACAATCGGTGCGACTCGCGAGGTGCACGGCGCTACACCGACGCTCGCCCGCCACACGCGCCCGATGCCAACCTGAACGAGCGGGATGTCGCATCCTGCAGTGCGCATCTGCAAAAGGCCGCTGCGCGACCGGTTGAACCCTCCAAGCCGCCATCGACCTTGGATCCCACCCTACCAAGGGAGCGCTCCAGCACCTCCTCCAGCGCGGGATGCGACCAAAACTAGGCGGAATGGTCCCTTAGGTGAGGATCACGCCCGCGTCGCGCATCGAAGTGCGGGCGGCGTCCAGCGAACCCTCGAGGTCGATCGCACGACATGCCTCCTGCGCCACCTCAACGCCGAAGC
>JBCCWM010000328.1:0-5419 GCA_039193505.1 Pseudomonadota bacterium
CGGCCGGGCAGAGGCGCTGTACGGTCTGCCCGAGGTTCTGGTGGCCAGCCGCATGCTGATCAACGATCGCACGATCAGGCAGGTTTCTGTCGGGGGCGTGCGGTACTATCACATTCTCTTTGACTCCCATGAGCTCATCGAAGCGGACGGCCTCTGGTCGGAGAGCTTCCATCCAGCGATGCTTTCGACCGGTGTACCGGCTGCGACACGCGACGAGGTGCTCGAGTTGTTTCCTGCACTTGAGGCCGAGGAGGCGCCGAGGCTCGCGCGCCCGCAGCTCTCCGCGCTTGACGTGATGGTGCTCTAGGGTCTTCCGGCGGAGCGGTCTCACATCCGGGGCCCCGACGGGGGCTTCGGAAATGCCCTTTCGACGCCCGGGCTCTTTCGATATGCACAGGGGTGGGAACACAAAAAAGCAGGCTGGGGCATGTCCGACCCAACAATGTTCGCCGACCGCATGTTGTCGCTCGGCCTCGCGCGGGTGTCGGAGGCCGCCGCGATCGCCGCTGCGCGGCTGATCGGCTCGGGGGACGAAAAGGCCGCCGACCAGGCCGCAGTCGACGCGATGCGTGACCAACTCAACATGCTCGACATCAAGGGCGTCGTTGTGATCGGCGAAGGGGAACGGGACGAAGCGCCGATGCTCTTCATCGGTGAAGAGGTTGGCACCGGCCAAGGCCCCGGCGTCGACATCGCGCTCGACCCGCTCGAGGGCACGACGCTGACGGCCAAGGACATGCCGAACGCGCTCGCCGTGATTGCCATGGGCCCGCGCGGCTCCATGCTGCATGCACCGGACGTGTACATGGACAAACTCGCGATCGGTCCGGGGTATCCGACGGGCGTTGTCTCGCTGGACATGAGCCCCAAGGACCGGGTCGAGAGGCTGGCGCTTGCCAAAAACGTCGAGCCGAAGGACATCATGTGCTGCGTCCTGGAGCGCCCGCGCCACGAGACCCTGATCGAGGAAATACGGTCGACCGGTGCGAGCATCCGTCTGATCACGGACGGAGATGTGGCGGGCGTGATGCACTGCGCCGAACCCGACAAAACTGGGATCGATATTTACATGGGATCGGGCGGCGCACCCGAGGGCGTTTTGGCGGCGGCCGCGCTCAAATGCATGGGCGGACAAATTCAGGGCCGGCTCCTTTTCCGCAACGACGATGAGCGGTCGCGGGCGGAGCGGGCGGGGATCACCGACATGGACAAGATTTACCAGCGCGACGATATGGTCACGCGGAACGTCATCTTTGCGGCGACGGGGGTCACGGATGGGTCGCTCGTCAAAGGCGCGCGGCGGGACAGCGACTGGCTCGAGACCGAGACGATCCTGATGCGCTCAAAGACGGGCTCTGTTCGGCGGATCATCTACCGCCAGAACAACAACTGATCCCCGTGGTCCGGCGCGTCGGCTTCGGGACATCGGGAGACGACAGCGCCGCGCGCACACAGCCGATGCGCCGGACTGTGGACCGTCCTCCGCCGGACCCTCCGCCGCCCCCCACCCGCCCGAAGGGTCGCAAAAGGGCGGGGCTCCTCGACACGCTCATGCTGCTTGCCGTTGTCCTCGTCCTCGTTGCCAGCGGTCTGGGGGTCGCCTACACGGCCTATCTCGAAGGCAACCTGATCGCTATTGTCGTGGGCCTGGTCTTTGCTATGGCCAGCGCGTCCATGGGCCTCTCCACTGTCATCCGCCGCTTGCTCGGCGTTGGACGATGACCCGCCATCAGGCGATCCCACCGGCTTTTCTCGGGGTTGAGCGGTCGCTCACCGGACGGCGCTGGGTCGGACCGGAGCCCGCGCTCCTCCGCTCCGCGGAAGCGCTCGCGCAGGCGACGGGTCTGCCACCGGAAACGGCCCTTCTCCTGGCGCGCGCCGATGTGCCCGCCGAAGAGGTCCAGGACCACCTCGACCCGTCGCTGCGGGCCCTGATGCCCGATCCCTCGAGCCTCCTTGATATGGACCGCGCCGTGTCGATGATCCTCCAGGTGCTCGATGCGAGGGCGCCGATTGCGGTTTTTGCGGATTACGACGTGGATGGGGGCGCCTCTGCGGCCCTCCTCCTGGCCTGGCTTCGCGAGCTGGGGCGGGATGCGACGCTCTACGTTCCCGACCGCATCGATGAAGGCTACGGGCCGAATGTCGCGGCGATGGAGGCGCTGGCGCGGCGCCACGGTCTGATCGTCTGTGTCGACTGCGGCACGCTCGCCCATGCGCCGATCGCAGCCGCGCGGGCGGCGGGGGCGGCGGTTGTCGTCTTCGACCACCACTTGGGGGCGGAGACCCTGCCCGACGCGCCGGTGGTCAACCCCAACCGTCAGGACGAGACGACGCCCCTCACCTATCTCGCCGCGGCAGGCGTTGTCTTCATGGGTCTCGTCGCGCTCAACCGGGCGCTCCGACAGCGCGGTGTCTCGCCTCCGGACCTTCTTGGCCTCCTCGATCTCGTCGCATTGGCGACAGTGGCCGATGTTGCGCCCTTGGTTGGGCTCAACCGAGCCTTCGTGCGGCAGGGTCTGGTGGTGATGGCGCGGCGCGCGCGACCAGGGCTCGCCGCGCTCGCCGATGTGGCAGGCTTGCGGCGCCCACCTGCAGCCTACCATCTGGGCTTTCTCCTCGGGCCGCGGATCAATGCGGGGGGACGTGTCGGCCGGGCCGATCTCGGCGCCCGCCTCCTTTCCGAGACCGAACCGTCGCGCGCGGCGGCACTCGCCGAAGAGCTCGACCGCCTCAACACGGAGCGGCGAAGGGTTGAGGCCGACGTGCGCCTCGAGGCCGAGGCGCAAGCGGAGGCAAATGGGCTCGACGGACCTTTCGTTTGGGCGGCGGGCGCCGGGTGGCATCCCGGCGTTGTGGGCATTGTCGCGGCGCGCCTCAAGGAGCAGTTCAACCGGCCGGCCATCGTCATCGGGCTTGACGGTGGCCTCGGCAAAGGCTCCGGCCGGTCTGTCGAGGGGATCGATCTCGGCGCTGCCGTCGCCATCTGTGCGCGCGAAGGCCTGCTCCTGGGCGGCGGCGGGCATAAGATGGCGGCGGGCCTCACCGTCGCGGCCGACGCGCTTCACCCCGCGATGGCCCGCCTCGGCGCGCTTTTGGAGCGGCAAGGGGCCGGGTCCGCCGGCCCGAAAGACCTGACGCTCGCCGGTCTCCTGAGGCCCGCAGCCGTGACCGCCGACCTAATCTCCCGGATTGAGAGCGTCGGGCCGTTTGGTGCTGGCGCACCCCCGCCGCGCTACGTCGTGCCGGCACAACGGATCGCATCTGTGCGGCGGATTGGAGAGGCCCATCTCCGCATCACCCTGAGCCAAAACGAACCGGCAGCGGTCCTCTTTCGCGCCTTTGAAAGTCCGCTCGGCAAGGCGCTTGAGGAACATGGCGGTCGTCCCTTCCACCTTGCCGGCCAGCTCGAGATCGACGACTGGCGCGGGCGGCGGCGTGCGTCGCTGCGCATTGAGGATGCGGCCCCGGCCTGATTAGCTCTTGAACCGTTTCGCGCCTTCAGGTAGCTCCCTGTGGCACTGCTATGCGCCCTTCGTCTAGCGGTCTAGGACGCCGCCCTTTCACGGCGGAAACACGGGTTCGAGTCCCGTAGGGCGTACCATATATTTTTATTCCCCCTTTTTATTCAGCGGCTTGGCAACAACCTTGCCCAACTTTTCTCCCTGGTCGGACACGTTGCCCAACTTCGAAAGCGCACTTTCAGCAAGACGGACCACGTTCGCGGCCTTTGTGTAGGTGGCAGCCTGACGGGTATTCGAGTGCGCCAAAAAGGCTGCAATCTCGTCTGCAGTAGCCCCGTGTTCGGCCAAACGAGCGGCCCCGGCCTTTCGAAGGCTATGGATGCTCCAGCGCTCCAGACCGGCCTCCCTGCACCTCTTACGGAACCAGTTCGAAAACGATTCCACGGTATAGGCTCGCTAGGCCCCATGCGTGAACAGAAGCAGTGTGTCGCGGTTCTGAATCCTTAGCTCAGCCTAGAGGTCGGGTAGAACAGGAAGTGTTGCATGCTCATCCGTCTTGACGCGCCGGTAGGTAAACCGCCCACCGTCGAATTGGACCCATGACGCGCGGACCATATCTTGCCGTGCCATCCCGGTATTGAGCGCAAGCTCCAGCGCTAGGCGTGCCATGGTCCCGCTGCGGTGGCGTCTCCGATAGACATCAATCTCCGCCGGCGTGGCTGTATAATATCCATCCGGGTTTTCTTTGTACTTCCTGGCCAGCCGGGCAGGGTTAAAGCTCATTTCCTCATTGCGAATCGCGAAGTTGCAGAGACGGCTGAGCAGCTTCTTGACCTTGTTCGCCGACGCCGGCCCCGACTTCTTCGCCATTAAAGCTTCCACGTCCTTGGTCCGCATTCCGCGGAAGGGGAGATCGCCGGCTTGTTCGCGCAGCCAGTCGATTTCTCCGGCTAGAATCTTGCGTCCCACCGGGGCAAGGTTGCGATAGTCGGCAGCGCGAATGTACCTCTCGCACAGCCAGTCTATGGTGCCGGGTGTCGAGCGCATCTCCTTCCGCGGCGCCTGGCCAGGAAGAAGCCGCCGCTCGGCTCGGTCATAGGCGTCAAGAAACTCTTTGGATCCAAGCGGACCGGGGAGGTAGCACGAGAAGCCCTTTCGCCGATACTGAAGTCGCAACTTCCCGTGCCTATCTCGGGCTAGCGTCACACCGGGATAGGGGTTTTTACGCTTTTTCATCGTTGTGGAGCCGGTCCCAAGGATTGCCGCCCCTATTGCCCTGGTCCGCGCTCACGGGCGTCAGGATAATGTGACCTTCTGCCGTCACCTCCACCTGCGGCTTGTCTGCATAGACCGCGTCCCACGCCTTGAGGGCCCGAGCCATGTCGGCTTGCTTGAACAGGGCGCGGATGGCGGGCGTCAGGTGGCAGCCTCCGCCATCAAGGGGCGGCCAATCCTCGCGATCTCAACCACGGAGAGGGTCCGGCTTACGCGGATGCCCACGGTGTAGTCCAGCCAGTCATCGGGATCAAAAAACACCTGAGAATCCGAGAACCGAAAGATGAACGTGTCCAGTTCCTCCCGAAACTCAATCTCCATCCTCGGGAGGATCCTCTGCTCCCCTCCGCAAACCCAGGGGTCAAGTCGGGGCTCGTCTTCAAAAATGCGAAAGGCGGCGGCGACATATTCGAGCAGCGTCGACCGGTCCGAAATGCCCAGAGCCGCGCGCGGATCTTCGCCAAGGGTGTCCGAGTGGGCCGAGGCCCTGCGCCCGGCAACCTGCGCCATCCGCTCTGACGCCACCTTCGGCCCACAATCCATAAGCAGGCAGATTGCCACAGCCGCTGCGTCCTCGGGCGCAAGATCAGGAGCGTTCACGCCCCGCGCGCCTGTGCTGAAAAAACCTCCCTCTCGGAGGGCACGCGCCAACACCCTAAGCGCCGCAACTTCGACGCCTA
>JBCCWM010000329.1:0-5396 GCA_039193505.1 Pseudomonadota bacterium
CGCCCGATCCGCCGCAGAAGCCGGCCAAGACGTGTGTCTGGTGGACGACCAGAGCGTGCTCGGCGGCGGTGTCTATCAGCGCGCCGACATGGACGGTCAGCCGCCGACCGACTGGGTCGCGGCGCAAAAGACGGCGATCGAGGCCGCAGGCGGCCGCCTCCTGACCCAGACGACGGCCTTTGGCGTCTACGATCACGGACTGATCGGGCTGGCGGAGACGCACGCGTTTGGCCATGCGCCGCGCCTTCTGCGGATGCGAGCGGCGCGCGTTATCCTGGCAACCGGCGCGTTGGACCGGCCGATCACCTTCCCCGAAAACGACCGTCCCGGCGTGATGTCCCTCTCGGCAGCCGCCGAACTCCTGGCGCGGTACGGTGTCCTGGTCGGGCGGTCGCTGGCGCTCCTCGCAAACCACTCGCGCGCTGAGGAGACCGCGCAAAGGCTGCGCGAGGTCGGCGCAGAGATCGACGTGATCGACCCCGCGGCGGGGCCGGTGACGGCAACGCAGGGGCGCCATGTCACGGGTCTCCGGCAGGGGGATCGCGCGCGGGTCTATGACGCCGTTCTGACCTCCGGTGGGCTGACCCCGCTCGTCCATCTCTGGCGCCATGCGGGCGGTCGGCTCACATGGTGCGCCGACCGGCAAGCCTTCCTGCCCGGCGACGCCCCGGACGGCATGACGGCCATCGGCGCGGCGAACGGGACCTTCGACCTCGACACCGCCCTGGCGGAGGCCCGCGCCGCCGCCACCGGACACCCCGCCGCCAGAGGGCCGACATCCTACCGGCTCACCCCGCTTTGGCCAAAGCCAGGCGCCCCTGGGCGGCAGTGGATCGACTTCCAGCATGACGTGATGCTGAAGGACGTGGAGGTCGCGGCGCGCGAGAACTACGTCTCCGTCGAGCATTTGAAGCGCTACACAACCCTCGGCATGGCGTCGGATCAGGGCAAGACGGCAAACATGTCGGGCCTCGCCGCACTGGCAGCCATCCAGGGCCGCCCGATCCCCGAAGTGGGAACGACCACCTTCCGCCCCCCCTATGTGCCGGTCCCGCTGGAGCTCTATCGCGGTCACCATCGCGAAGAGCTCTGGCACCCGCTCAAGCGCCTGCCGCTCGAGGCGGACCACCGCGCGCAAGGGGCGGCCCTCGGCGAGTACGGCGGATGGCTCCGCCCCGGCTGGTACGGCGAAGGACCGCCCGAACAAAGGATCGCGGCCGAGGTTCGAACCGCCCGGCGGGCGGTCGGCCTCTTCGACGGCTCGCCCCTCGGCAAGATCGAGGTCATGGGCCCCGATGCCGAGGCATTCTTGAACTTTGTCTACTACAACACCATGCGCACTCTGACACCCGGTCGGATCCGCTATGGGTTCATGCTGACCGAAGGCGGCATCGTCTTCGATGACGGGGTGCTTGCGCGCCTCGGGCCCGAGCAGTTCCTGGTGTCCTGCTCGTCCAGCCATGTGGACGGCGTGCGTCAGCATCTCGAGGCTTGGCGGCAGGATGGCAACGACCCCGACCGGATCTTCATTCACGACGCCACACAGGCCTGGGCGACCGTGACCGTGACGGGCCCCGCGGCCCGCGCGATGATGGCCGCCCTCGACCTCGGCATCGACCTCGATGCCTTCCCGCACATGGCCTACCGCCAGGGTCTCTGGCGCGGGCGGGAGGCGCGCATCGCACGGGTCAGCTTTTCGGGCGACCGCAGCTACGAGGTCTCGGTCCCCGCATCGCTCGGGGCGGAGCTCTGGCGGAGCGCGCTCGATCTCGGTCGCGACATCGGGGCCGCGCCCATCGGGATCGAGGCCATGTCGATCATGCGCGCCGAAAAGGGCTTCATCATCATCGGCAAGGACACCGATGGCGAAACCATGCCCCATGATCTCGGGTTCGGCGGGCCCCGGCTGAAGAAGAAGACCGCCTATATCGGCGATCGCAGCCTCCAGAACGCAAAGGCATCCGCGGCGGGGCGGAAGCAACTGGTCGGCCTCAAAACCTCCGGACAGCCCCTGCCGACCGGGGCCCATGTCGTCGCCAACGGCGCCTCCGAAGGCTACGTGACGTCCAGCTACGCAAGCCCGACCCTCAACGCGCCCATCGCCCTCGGCCTTGTCGCGAACGGACGGGCGCGTCTCGGTCAGAGCGTCGAGGTCCGCCACCTCGGCACCACGATACAGGCCGAGCTCTGCGCGCCCTGCGTCTTCGACCCGAACGGGGAGCGGCTCCATGCGCAATGACACCGCTCGTTGGACGCCCCCCGGCCCGCTGTCGATGGAGGCTCCCGGCGTCAGGGTGAGCGAGGCACCCCTGCCGCGCCAGGTCTATATCTCCGGGATAGGCGTCCTCGACCGTTTCGAGCATGAGCGTGTCGAGTGGCCCGACATCGCCGCCGGCGAGACCTACGCCCTCTCGCTCCGCCGCGACCGGGTGCTCTATGTCGGCGACCCGGGTCTTGCGCCGGGCTACCATCCGGGCGGCCTCGCCGTGACGGATGTCACCGATGGCTACCGCGTGCTCGACGTGACCGGCCCGACCGCGCTCGACCTCCTGCGGCGGGGCGCCGAGCTTCGCCTCGACCGGCCCTCCCGCTCGGTGATGCGCCGGGTCTTCGGCATCGACATCCTGCTCTACCGACGAGGGGGTGAGCTCAGCTTCCGCCTGCACATCCCCCGGGCCCACGCGCAGGCGCTCGCGACGCATCTCCGGGCATAGCGCCCGGAGACCGACATCCGCCGGACGACGCCTGGATCACGACCGTTCGCCGAGCGATGGAACCTCCGCCTCGCCCCGGCCGACCGCCAAAGCGCCAAGGGACAGCAGAACGACAACCGCGGAGATCAGGGCGAGGAGCGCCCACCCGAGGCTCGAAATCACGAGACCCGCAGCGAAGGCGCACACAGTCGAGACGAGCGCGATGATGGTGTCGTTGGCCCCCTGCACAGCGGCGGTCTCCGCGTCCGACACCGCAGCGGCCAGCATCGTCGTGGCCCCGATGAAGCTGAAGTTCCAGCCCAGGCCCAAAACGATCAGGGCGCCGTAGAAATGCAGCGCCGAGAGACCCAGACTGGCCCCGACCGCCGCCGCGACGATCGTGACTAGCCCCGTCACAGCAATGGTCTGCGCGCCAAACCGCTGGATCAGGAAGCCGGTGAAAAAGCTCGGCGCAAACATCGCGACGATGTGCCAGCGAATGACGTCGCTTGCCGTGTCCTCGCCGAACCCGCACCCGATCATGGCAAGCGGGGTCGGTATCATGAGGAACACCATGATGCCCTGCGACACGGCGGCAATGCCCACGGCCCGTTTGACGGGACGCCGGCGGAGCGCGGCGAGGGCCGCAAACCTGCCCCGCGGGTCCCGCGTCGGCGTGCGTTCGGGCAGTGCGATCCGCACCAGGGCGAGCGGTATGGGGCCGAGCAGTGCAATCGCTCCGATCGCCACATAAGCCCCCGCGAACGGGATGGGGGCGAGCGCATCTCTCGCGACGATGAACATCTGCGGCCCAACCAGAGCCGCAACGAGGCCCGAGGTCAGCATCAGCGAGATCGCGACCGGTCGTGTGTTCGCATCAACCACTTCCCCCGCAGCAAAGCGAAAGAACTGGAACGAGGCCCAACCCGCCCCCATCAGAAAATGCCCCGCACAGAGCAGGATGAAGCTCTCCGAAAAGAGGGCCTGCACAGAGGCCACAGCCCCGATAAGCGTCACGAGGCTGCCGACGCCAAAACCCACCCGCCGCCCGAGCCGCCCCATCAGAAGCGAAAACGGCGCCGCGGACACCAACGCGGCAAGGGTTTGAACCGAGGCGGGCAATGTCGCCAGAGCCGGGCTCGGCGCCAACATCAGCCCCGTCAACCCTCCCAAGATCAATTGCATTGGGAACGCCGCAGCAAGGATCGTGTTGGCCACGAGGAGACCAATGAAGTTGCGGTTCCGGGCAATGGCAGCGACAGACATCGGTAGACCTCTAAACCCCTCGCGGCGCTCAATTCAGTGCACGAAAAAAGTGTCCGGCCTCAGCGCCGAGTGGGCTGCGCACCCAAACGAAACCCGGTGAACGTCATAGCGCCGGACCAGCCTGGAGGTGGCGCAATCCGCCAAAGCTTCAAGACTGTCCCTGCATCGCACACACGGGCGCTTCAGATGCGCCCCCAACACTCACCTCAACCACTCCGGCGGCTCGGTCGGCGCCCTCCCGGACTGCGCCGCCGCGGCACAGTCGGCGAGGGAGCCAAAACGCACGCCTCTTCCGCTGAGACCAGGCGCATAATGCGCATATTTCCCGGAATTCGTCATCACCGCGCGCGCGGTTTCGGGGAAGATCGGCTCCACCATCGAGCACCAGCAGAGATCCGAATGAACCCGCACCCCGAGCGACTGAAGCCGGTCCAAAAGCCCTTCTCTCTCGGCCTCTGCCCGGACATCGCGGCCAAGCGTGATGATCACACGCACCCCTGAGCCAATCCGCGCGCCCGCCATCACTCCAGCAAAGGCCCGCGTTTCCTCGAGCGAAAAGTGCGGGCTGCCGAGCGCCACCAAATCGATGCACTCAGGGCCCGCGTTCAGCGCGTGCCACGCCTCGGCCAAGTCCCGCCGCGTCACCTGCACCCGCCGCGCAGCAGGGATCGGGTCGAGATCGCTCTCAGGCGTCACACCCGCCACATGCAGCATGGGCGCAGCGGAGGTTGTGCCGAACGCGGCGCACATCGCCCGCAGATCGTCGCGCCCGGGGGCTGCCGCCTCCAGTCCGCGCAGCAGCGGAACCCGGTCCGGGGCCAGCCGCCCCGCAACCCACCCGAGGAGCGGCCAAATCGCGTCGTCATGGGAGGTGGGCATATCGATGTCGATCACCACCCCAGGACGCCGCGCCGCCGCCAGGTACATCCCGCTCTCCGGCGCGCGCCCGGTCATCGCCACGAAAAGATCGAAGTGGTCCGGGTGCTTGGCCGTCCGCGCGCCGAGAACGCTGTTGGCAAAGATCACGGCGTTCGATTCAGACCAGCCGATGGCCTCCCCCCTCCGCGGGGGCGTCGGCGAGAGGTAGGGCGCACAGGTGAATGTCGGCTGGGCGCCCATCCGGAGATACGCGTCGGCCAGACGGTTGGCGGCCTCGGAAAAGGCCCGCGGCAGGTCCAGGTCGCACCGGCTCTCCCGGTCGACCGAAATGGCGTTGATCGTGGTGGGGATCGCAACTCTCGCGCCCATCTCGGCCATGGTTTCGGCAAAGATCAGGTTCGCGTCATGCGCGTAGATGCAGCCGTCGACATGGCCCCGGGTCACCTCGATCAGCCGCTCCGCCCCTTGGGCGGCCGCCATGGCCAGGATCACCCGCATCGCCAGCGCCGCCGCTTGCCCCGTCTCGCCCGCCAGAATGGCCCGATCCTCCGCGGTCAG
>JBCCWM010000330.1:0-5395 GCA_039193505.1 Pseudomonadota bacterium
GTCGCCCTCCCATTGCGGGAACGGGCCGATGTCGACCGAGGGACGCGTGTGGGTGAGGTCGGGTTTGTGGAGCGGGCTGAGTTGCCCGCTTGCGACCGCGAGGGCGCGATAGACGCTGTAGCTGCCGGAATGCGCCCCGATTACGTTTCGGGCGCCGCCGGACATGCCTCCGATGACGGGGCCGCGGGACTGCGCGCCCGGAGCGCCCCAGGAAATGTCGCGCGGCTTCCGGCTGCCGCTCGGCGGGTGGGACGCCAGCACGATGTGACGGAGTTGGGCCATTGGCGCCTCCCGGTTCAAATTGGCGCCTGCGCGCGTGCATCAAGCATACTCACCCAGGCCGGAGGCGCCAGAGCCCGTTCGGACGGCACATGGCGATCAGGGCTTTTGAGCAAGCGACTTGAGCTCGTAGACGAGGTCGAGTGCCGCCCGCGCGGACAGGTCGTCGGGCGAGATCTCGGCAAGGCGAGCGCGGAGGGCATCGGGCGGCGGCGCCTCGACGGTGCGAAAGAGGGGCAGGTCGTCGATGAGGGCCGGGCCGCTCCGCGCGCCCGCGCGCTTTTCGAGATCAGCGAGGACAGTGCGGGCACGGGCGATCACAGCCGCCGGAAGTCCCGCCCGCTTCGCCACCTGGACGCCATAGGAGCGGTCGGCGGCACCGTCGCGAACTTCGTGGAGGAAGACGATGTCGCCCTCCCATTCGCGCACGGCCATCGTGGCGTTGCGGAGCCGGGGCAGGCGGGCGCCGAGGGCGGTCAGTTCGTGGTAGTGGGTCGCGAAGAGGGCCCGGCAGCGATTTGCCTCGTGGAGGTGTTCGAGGACGGCCCAGGCGATGGAAAGGCCGTCATAGGTCGCGGTGCCGCGGCCGATCTCATCGAGGATGACGAGGGCCCGGTCGCTGGCCTCGTTCAGGATCGCGGCGGTCTCGACCATCTCGACCATGAAGGTGGACCGACCGCGGGCGAGGTCGTCCGCCGCACCGACACGACTGAAGACGCGGTCGACAACGCCGATCCGCGCTGCCTCGGCCGGGACGAAGGCGCCCATCTGGGCGAGGATCGCGATCAGCGCGTTCTGGCGGAGGAAGGTGGACTTGCCCGCCATGTTGGGGCCGGTGAGGAGCCAGAGCGAGCGGCCATCCCGGTCGAGATCGCAATCGTTGGGCACGATGTCGGCGCCGGAGGCTTTGAGCGCAGCCGCAACGACCGGGTGGCGGCCCCGCATGATGCGGAAGCTCCTGTCGGGCGTCATGTCGGGGCGCGTCCAATCCTGCGCTACGGCGAGATCGGCGAGGGCGGCCGTCACGTCGAGTTCCGCCAGGGCCCGGGCGAGGGCGGCGAGGGGAGCGACCTCAGCAAGGACCTCTGCGCTCAGGCGCGCAAAGATCGCGCGCTCGAGCGCGCGGGCCCGTTCGCCGGCGTTCAGGATTTGGGACTGGAGCTCGGCGAGCTCGGGCGTGGTGAAGCGGACCTGGTTTGCAGTGGTCTGGCGATGGCGGAACGTCGCGTCGAAGGGGGGCGACATCATCCGCTTGGCGTGCCCGGCGGGGGTTTCCACGAAGTAGCCGAGAACGTTGTTGTGGCGGAGCTTCAGCGCGGCGATGCCCGTGTCCTCGCGATAGCGCGTCTCGAGCGCGGCGATGACGCCTCGCCCCTCGTCGCGAAGGCGCCGCGCGGTGTCGAGCTCCGGCTCGACACCCGCCGCGACCATGCCGCCGTCGCGCAGGTGCGGAGGCGGGGCATCAACGAGCGTGGCGTCGAGATTGGCGAGGAGATCGCCCTGCCCGGTGAGTGCATCCCTGAGGTCGGCAAGGCGTGCGGGCTGGTCGCCGGACAGATGCTCAGCACAGGTGATGGCTGCGGCAAGGGCGTCGCGCACGGCGGCGAGGTCGCGCGGGCTGCCACGATCGAGCCCGAGGCGGGCCAGCGCACGCTCGAGATCGGGGGCGCGGGCGAGGGCCTCGCATGTGTCGGCGCGGGTCTCCTCGTCCGCGACCAGAGCGGCAACGGCGTCGTGGCGGGCGGAGATCTCGGTCAGATCGGCCGATGGCGCGGAGAGGCGCGTGGAAAGAAGGCGAGCGCCTGCCGCTGTGGCGGTTCTGTCGATGACGGAGAGGAGCGCGCCCTTCCGCTCGCCGCTTAGGGTCCGAGTGAGCTCGAGGTTGCGACGGGTCGCCGCGTCGATCTCCATCTGTGCGCCGGGCACTTCGCGCACGGGCGCGGAGAGGGGCGGCAAACGGCCCTTCTGGGTCTCGTCGAGATAGGCGAGGAGGGCGCCGAGGGCTGCGGCTTCCACCCGGTCGAACCCGGCTGCGCCCGTGATCTCGGTCACGCGCGCAGCGCCGGCCTCGCTGTCGAAGGCGGCGCTTGGACGCACCGTCAATTGGACGGCGTATTCCGACGCGAGGGCGGAGAGGTCGGTCTCGTCTGGCGCCAAGAGTTCTCGCGGGGCGAGCCGGGAGAGCATCGGCGGCAGACCAGACGTGCTGAGCGGCGCGACGCGGAGCGCGCCGGTCGACATGTCGAGCCAGGCGAGCGCGGCGCCGCTGCGGATTTCGGCATAGGCGGCGAGGTAGTTGTGCTCGCGCGCCGTGAGCAGCGTGTCCTCGGTCAGTGTTCCGGCGGTGACAAGGCGGACCACATCGCGTTTGACGACGGCTTTCGCACCACGCTTCTTCGCTTCCGCCGGATCTTCGAGTTGCTCGCAGACCGCGACGCGAAACCCCTTGCGAACGAGCGTCAGCAGGTAGCCGTCGGCCGCGTGATGAGGCACGCCGCACATCGGGATGGGCGCGCCCTGGTGGGTGCCCCGCTCCGTCAACGCGATGTCGAGGGCTGCCGCGGCGGTTTTCGCGTCGTCGAAGAAGAGCTCGTAGAAATCGCCCATCCGGTAGAACAGGAGCGCATCGGGGTGCCGCTCCTTGATCTCCAGATACTGCGCCATCATCGGAGTGACGGCCGTGGTCGCCGTCATGGGGCGGCGCGCGCCCTGGTGAGCGCCGGGCGGGATTGGATCCGCTCGAGGTATTCAGCGGTTGCGCCGTCGGGCAGCGGGATGCCAACGCGTGTGGCCCAGCTGGCGCAATGGCCGATCAGAATGTCGGCGATGGTGAAGCTGTCGCCGGCGGCGAACGGGCGGCCCTCCATCAGGCTCGCAAGCTTAGAGAAGGCGCGCTCAACCTCGGCATCGACGGCGGGTTTGATCGCCGGAACCCGCGCGTTCTCCGGCAGGACGAAGCTGTGTTTCGCGCGGGTCCAGAGCGGCGCCTCGAGTTCGGTCACCGCAAACTGGGTCATGGCGTCCTGGCTCGCGCGGGCAAGGCTGCCGCAGGGCGCCGTCAGCGCGCCGTGTCGGTCCGCCAGATAGGTGATGATGGCGACGGAATCCGCGATCACTGTGTCGCCGTCCTTCAGGATCGGGATCTTTCCGAGCGGGTGAAGCGCCACAACCGCAGGGCTGCGCGGTGGCTCCGGGTCATGGGTGTAGGGCATGCCCAGTTCCTCGAGCGCCCAGAGAACGCGGAGCGCGCGTGTTTTGGCGCTTCCAACAACCGTGATCATCCGTCCCCTCCATTGACGGTGTCAGACTATGCGGGGTGCGCTGCGAGGACCAGAGGTCTGCCGGCCTCGACCCGCCGCCGCCGGGGGTCCGGCCGCTCAAATGTTGGACGACCTGCGGATGCCTCAAGGATTTGCGTGCGTCGTTCGCATCAAAAGATGGGCTGCATGCCCTGCGCGCTCTAGGCTCGGGAGCGAGGGGTTGGGAAGGGCGACGCATTTGGCTTTGATCGGCGACACGCACCGTCGAGGGACCGGGCGTTTGAAGTGAAGACGGTTCGCATCGGTCTCGACGTCGGTGGCACCTTCACCGACGTTGTCGCAGTCTCTGATGACGGTCGCCTCGTCCATCAAAAGCGCCGCTCGCAACCCGATGATCCGGCGCGGTCCGTGCACAGATGCATCTCGGACGCCTTGGCCGATCTCGGTGCCTCGCCCGACACGGTGCGGTTTCTCGGCCACGGAACGACAATCGTGACAAACTTGATCATCGAAGGCGCGGGCGATCCGGTGGCACTGATGACCACGGCGGGTTTTCGCGATGTTCTAGACCTCGGCCGGCAGGCGCGCCCGCGTGTCTATGACTACCGTGTCGCCCGCCCGGCCTCGCCCGCGCAGCGTCGCGACCGTTTCGAGGTTCCGGAAAGGGCCGGGCCAGAGGGGGCCATCACACCGCTGGACGACGCTGTGCTGCAGGCTGTCGCCGACACGCTCGCTGAGCGGGGTGCCCGCGCTGTCGCGGTCTGTTTTCTCCACAGCTACCGGCATCCGGGGCATGAGCGACAGGCGGTTGCCCTTCTCCGCGCGCGGCTTCCGGGGGCCTATGTGACGGCCTCGCACGATGTGGCGCCCGAGTATCGTGAGTTCGAGCGCTTTTCGACCACGGCGCTCAACGCATCGGTCGGCCCGAGGGCCATCGCCTATCTCACGCGTCTCGAGGCAGGGTTGCGCGCTGAGGGGTTGGCCTGCCCCCTCCACACAGTCACGTCCAATGCCGGGCTTGTGGATCCCGACACTGTGCGGCGGATGCCGGTGCGCACGGCGCTGTCGGGGCCAGCCGCGGGTGTTGCCGGGATTGGGCGGATGCTGTCGCAGGAGGGTTTCGGCGATCTCATCACCTTCGACATGGGCGGGACGAGCACCGACATTGCCGTGCTCCGGCAAGGCGCGCCGGGGCAGGCGCGCACCCGCGAGGTGGCAGGCCATCCGATCCTGGCGCCAATGGTCGACATCGATGTGATCGGCGCGGGCGGCGGCAGCCTGGTGCGGGTGGATGCGGGCGGGGCGTTGAGCGTCGGACCCGAGAGTGCCGGCGCAGAGCCCGGGCCCGCCGCCTATGGCCGAGGCGGGACGCGGGCGACGGTCACCGATGCGGCGGCAACACTCGGGTTGGTCGGCGGAGGACGCGCGCTCGGCGGGGTTTTGACGCTCGACCGCGCCGCGGCGGAGGTCGCCCTCGCGCGCGATGTGGCCGTGCCGCTCGACCTGTCGCTTGTCGCGGCGGCTGACGGGGTTATGGCGGTTGCCGGAGCATCGATTGCGCGGGCCGTTCGGTCGGCCGCAGTGCGCCGCGGGATCGATCCGGCGGGTGCGACGCTTGTCGCCTTCGGGGGCGCGGGTCCGATGCTGGCGACACGGGTGGCCGACAGTCTCGGGATCGCACGGATCGCCGTGCCGGCGGCGCCCGGCACGCTCTGCGCTCGTGCGATCTTGGTGAGCGATCTGGCGCGGGATTTCTCCGTCACGCACCCCCTGGAGCTGACGGAGGCAGCCGGGCCGGGCCTCGCCGCGGCCTTCGCCACGCTTGAGGCGGAGGGTCGTGCCTGGCTCGCGGGCGA
>JBCCWM010000331.1:0-5355 GCA_039193505.1 Pseudomonadota bacterium
CGCCACCTCGGGTTGGCGGGGACGGAGCCTGTCTCTCGGGATCGCCGATGCCGTGAGCGTCGCTGCTGGGACAGCCGCGGGCGCTGATGCGGCCGCGACGTTGATTGCCAATGCAGTCGACCTGCCGGGGCACCCGGGCATCCGCCGCGTGCCCGCCTCCGAGATCTCACCCGAGAGCGATCTCGGCGCGCGCCTCGTGACCACGGCAGTCGGCCCGTTGTCGGACCAGGACTGCCAGATGGCGCTCACCCGGGGGGCCGCCCTCGCTGAGCGCTTCAGGGCCCGCGGTCTCATCGAACAGGCACAGCTCAGCCTCGCCGGCCGTCGCCGGATTGTCGCCCCACGTGAGGAGATCCCCGCCCATGCCTGACTTCCCGATCCGGAAGCTCCAGATGATCCTTGAGGAGGTGCGCCACGATGGCGGTCCGCCCCCCGAGACGCCCCGCCGGCTGGGTGCGATCGTCGCCTGCGTCGCGAACCCCTTCGCCGGCCGCTTTGAGCCCGATCTCCAGCCTGCAATGGAGGACCTGAAACCCCTCGGCGCGGAAATGAGTGAGCGGCTCATCGATGCGCTCGGCGGCAAGGACGCGGTCGACGGCTACGGCAAAGGGGCGATCGTCGGAGAGGCGGGGGAACTGGAGCACGGCGCGCTCTGGCACGTGCCGGGCGGCTACGCGATGCGGGGGCTCTTGGGGCAGTCAAACGCCATTGTGCCCTCCTGCATGAAGTGCGGCGGGATCGGCACCCGCCTCGACATCCCCCTCGGTCACATCAACGCGGCCTATGTGCGGAGCCATTTCGATGGCATCGAAGTGGGCCTTCCCGATGGACCGCGCGCCGAGGAGATCGTCTTCGCGCTCGCCATGTCCTCCGGCGGACGGGTGCACAGCCGGATGGGCGGGCTCGAAGCCTGGCAGGTCACCGGCACGGACGGCCTGCGCTGACGCTCACTCCGCCACGGGCACGGCCTTGGCCTTTTTGTAGGCGTGCAGAACCGTGCCGCCGACCTGCTTGTGGCGGTCGATGACCACCGGTTGGTCCGTCACCCAGCCCCGAAGCTGCACACCGCCTTTGGCGAGTGACCTCGTCACCACTTCGAACCTGCTGGGCACCTGCGGAAGGGTTGCGACCTCAGCAGGCGACAGGCAACTGGCGAAGAGGAAGTTGTCGACATGGCAAAACCGACCGAAGACGCCCAGATTGTGGAGGAGCCGCGCCGCGCCTGTCTTCGTCACCACGTAGCCATCCGAGCCCGGCGCCGTCTTCAGCCGGCCCTCCGGCACAATCGTGGAGCGCTCAAAGGTCCCCGGTTCAAGCGCCCGAGCCGCGCCGGAATGGAGTTTGTCGATGGCAAGAAGACCCTCGGGGTTCTCCGCCTCAGGCACCAGCCGGCGGTAGCGCACGACCCGGTCGTTGACGAAGATCAGGTCGGCCTCCTCAAGGCTCGGCAGCTGAGCGGCGAGCGCTCGCACCCGCGGCGTGATCTCGACATCGTCTTCGACGACGAGGGCGATCGGCACGTCCTCATCGAGCATCCGCTGCCAAATGGTCGCGTGGCTGAGGAAGCAGGCCGACATCGTTTGCTCCGGCATGTGGCGCGGCGCCTGGATCGGGCGCTCGACTGAAGCCGGCACGAAGGCGAGGGCGTCATATCCCTCGGCATAGGCATCGACCGCGGGAACCCGCGTCGGTGAGAGAGTGTCCCAGAATTTCTCGAGATGACCCTCGATAAAGGCGCGCCGTCCGGTGTCCACATCGCGATTGACGTAGAACGAGCGGAGCTTGGTGGCGGTCGCGCGGGGCGCCTTCCGCCCGCGGAAAAGCCGCACATCGCGAAACCAGAGCTGCGCATATCCCGTCGGCTCGCCCCCCTCTGGCAGCAACATCCGCTCAGCGAAAGCCTGCGGATTTTTGGGCAGCCGCGCGGCGAGCTGGCGAAGCGTGTCCTGAACCTCGGCAAGGAGGAACGGCTCCTCGCGGCCGAAACACTCCTCAATGGCGTCTATGTCGAGCCGTGCGAGCGCCCGCTGATCGGCCCGCGACGGCTCCGCATAGGGGCGGGAGCGGTCGCGCTGGTGCAACACCTCGGCGGAGCCCGCAGCGTCGGCATCGATCACAGGGTGTGGATCGTGGGTGAGGAAGGTCGCGCACTTGCTGGTCACGCTTTGCCAATCGGCGAGGAGCGCGTCATGCGGCACGACCAGGATGCGAGTGCCGTCAACCTCCACCAACGCCTTCAGCAGGACGATCATATCGAGCGCGGCGTAGACGCCCGTCCGCTCCTGCGGCCAGTCATCGTTCGGACGCGCGGCGCGCGAGGCGTAGGACCGCGCGACATCCCGCAAATTGCGGTAGGAGAGGAGGGCGCGGCCGCTGCCCGCGGGCGTCCCGATCCCCGCCATCAGGGGTTTGAGGTTGAAGAAGTAGCGGGGCGTCTTGTTGCCGTAGATCCGCACCCCGCCCCCGTCGATGGCATCAAGCGTGCGCTGGACGCTTGCCGTCATGCCCTTGCTGGCTTTGTCGAAGAAGCATTTCGGGGCAACGAGACGCGCATGATCTCGGCGGATGCCAAAAAGCTCCGAGCTGCAGTGGATCCCGT
This sequence comes from Pseudomonadota bacterium, assembly GCA_039193505.1. Lineage (GTDB taxonomy): Bacteria > Pseudomonadota > Alphaproteobacteria > Rhodobacterales > Rhodobacteraceae > Algicella. The sequence goes on from JBCCWM010000331.1 coordinate 2,600, forward strand.
CGACCGCAGAGATGTAGTGGGTGAGCGCTGTCGTCCCGCTCCGCGGCACGCCAAAGATCACGAAATCGAGGTTGCGTCCGGCCGCGTGGTCGCCGCTGAGGGTTTCGTCCATCATACCTGCCCCACCGTCCGCCCCGACTGTCCCAAATTAACGTCCGCTGGGCGCGCCGGCAACCAGGCTTGCGCACCCGCGCCTCAGGTGCCATCCCCGAACGAGGATGGGGAGGGCCGGCCATGCGCCTCAAAAACCTGAGGGCAAGCGAGCCCTTCGACGCACTCGCCGCGCGGATCAAGGATCTGGCAGGGCCGCGGGAGGTCATCTACGCGCCCAATGGCGGCAATTGGGGGGACGGGCTGATCCATTGCGGCACGGGCCAGTTCCTGGCCGCACACGGCATCGACCACGTGACGCGGTATCGCCCGGAGATCGAAGCGCTCGTCAAGGAAGGTGGCGCAGCGTTGGAGCCGCTGCGATCCTCGGTACTCATTGCGGGCGGCGGCGGGTCCTGGTCGCGGAACTACTTCCGCTCCCGGGGGTTTGTGGGCTCGGTCGCCCCGTACTTTCACCACGTCGTGGTGATGCCGACGAGTTTCGATCGTGGGCCCGTGGCGCCCGAGAATGTCACCTACATCCGCCGCGACTTGAAGGAGAGCGCAGAGAGTATTCCGGCGTCCGTCTTCTGCCATGACATGGCGTTCTTTATCGATCTCGAGATCGAGGCGCCCGAGGCCGCGGGATCCGATGGAAGCTTTTTCCGTGGCGACAGGGAGCGGAACCCGAATGCCACGCGCGGAAAGGGGAATGTCGATCTCAGCCGCCGCGGAAACGACCGGTCTGACGTGACGCGGTTTTTCGCGACCATTGCGGGATATGAGCGGGTCTTCACCGACAGGCTGCACGTGGCCGTCGCGGCCAGCATGCTCGGGCGCCACTGCCACCTGCATGCCGGCAACTACTGGAAGAACGGCTCGGTCTACACCAGCTCCATCGCGCCAAACTACGACAGCTGCACTTGGGTTGAGTGGTGAGCGTCAGGTTGCCGGCACAAGCCCCAGATCGAGGAGCGCTTTGATGTCGGCCTCCCGCGTGGACGCGACGAGCCGGCCGAGCTCCTCTTCGCCGCGGAGCAGGACCAAGGTGGAGCGGCGCGGGATGTTGCGCGAGGTCGTCACCTCCTCTCGGCGAAAGGCATCCCAATCGACCCGGACAAACATCATCGCAGCGTCGTAGGCGGGGTTCGCCGCGCGAAGCGCGCCAATCACCCGCTGCTGCCGGGCGCAGGTGCTGCACCACTTGGCGCCGTACTCGACGAACACGGTCTCACCGTTGGCGAGCGCCGTCTCGATCAGGCCATCGCTGTAGTCGAGCGTCTCGCTCGCCCGCGCAATCGGGGCGAGGAGTGCTGCAAGGCCAGTGGCAAGGACGGTGCGGCGGTGGAGATGGGGCATTGGGTCAACCTGTGTCAGAGGGCAATGGAGAGGTCTTGGAACCAGTAGGGCAGCGTCTCGATGGCCCAGGCTTCGACCACATGGTGCACACCAAGGAGAAGCATCACGCCAACGCCGATGAAGATCGCGCCCATCATCGACTTTGAGCGTTCGGCCAGGCCGCGGAGCCGCGAGGTCCGCGCTCGGATCGCCGATTGCGCGCCGAACCCGAGGCCGAGGATCAGGGTCGACACGCCGAGCGCAAAGAAGACCATGATCATGAAGGCGTGACCGAGGTTCGTCCCCTGGCTCGCGAGCGCGATCGCCCCGCCAAGGGTCGGCCCGATGCAGGGTGACCACACGGCGCCGAGGAGAAGTCCGCCGACAAACTGCCCGCGCGTGCCGGAGAGATCCATGCCCTGCATGCGGCCGTCCGCACTGGCCGCGATGCCGGCCGTCGCAAGCTCAAACCGGTGACCGAGAGTGGGGAAGACAAGGACGGCGCCAAAGGCGATCATCATGCCCGCCCCGATCTGCGCCAGGAGAAGCTGGTCGAGCCCGATGGCCGGACCGATCGCCGTCACGACCATTCCAAGCGCCACAAAGCTTACGGACATTCCGGCGGCGAGCGCCAATGGCCCACGCCGGTCCGATTGTAGCGACGAGGCCAGGACAATCGGCAACACCGGAAGCACGCACGGGTTGATCAGCGTCAAGAGCCCAGCACCATAGGCGAACAGGTATTCCAACATGCCCACAATCCCGACCAAACTTATCCGTCACATAGGCGGCGTGTACGACCCCGCCAAATGACACTTGTGTCAGCGCGCCGCGAGTTCCAGCCAGTAGCGGAAGTCCCCTAGCGGAGTGCCTCCAACGCTTGGACCCCTCGGGCTCGAGCGGCGATGATCTCGTCGGGATCGGCGCGCCGGACGACGGGTTTGGCCTCGGTCGCGGTGTGGTCGGCGATGAACCGGTTGATCGCAGCCTGAAGGTCTTGGACGGAATGGACGACACCGTGCTTCGACGGGCGCCGGGTCGGCGTCGCGAAGACGCCCTCGACCGCGTTCGGCCACGACGGTGAGGTCGGTGTGACGTGGACCGTCCGGCGCGGGTGACGCCCGAGCCGGCGGCGCAGCTCCGGCGTCTTCTGCGACGAGACGGTGTCGAGGATTGCGTGGACCACAGTGCCGGCCGGGATCTCGCGCTCGAGGGTGTTGCGGACGCGAAGGACGTCCCGGTGCCCCCTTTTGCGGTTTGCAAGCAAACCACTGCCGGGCAATGGGTGCCGGTGCATGTTTCGTCCGGTGACGCTGCCCTCGAGCGCG
>JBCCWM010000332.1:0-5336 GCA_039193505.1 Pseudomonadota bacterium
CCCGGCTCAGCTCCGCGGTCGACGCTTGCGACCGCTGCATCGCTGCCCTAACGGCGGGCGCCCCTCTCGGCGCAGGCGGGCATTCGCCTGTCGGTCAATGGGGTCGTGGCGCTCCCGTGACGCACTCGGCCCGTGGTGTGTCCGTCCATTCCATCGAATGGATCGCACCATCAAACCGTGGGATCAAACAGCTAGGGCCGCTTCGTCCGGTGGAGCCAGGCGGGGGTCGTCGACCGCATCTTCGCTGAGTTGTCGGCTATGAGCGGGGCGACAGGTAACCTTGTGATCGGCGCTGATCGGTCGAACGCCATGCGCTCGAGAGAGCCCGATCATCATCTCAACGCGCACCGCACGGCGGCGAGCTTGCTCGAAAAGGGGGCCTTGCCCGCTCTATCGGCGGCCTGAACTCGAAACCGCACGAGGTGTGCGATGGCAACGGCAAGCCTTTGATTTTGCTGATCGCCGAAGGACAGATGAGCGACTACCAGGGCACGGCGACTCCGGTGCCCGCCTCGCCGGACGCCGATGCTCCGATCGCGGATCGAGGCTGCGACGCCGATTGGGTCCGCGCCGCGTTGGACAGCCGCGACGCGCAAACGGCCGGTGGACTGCGATCGGGACTGCCAAAGGCACCGCGCTCTGACCGAACGAATGTTCGGCGAGCTCAAGGGGTGGCGGCGAACATCAACCGATGTGCGCACTCGGTCATACCCGCAATCGGCACCGCAGCGACTGTCCTCGTCTTGCTCATGGGGCCTGAGACTAGAGCAGTTCTGCGCCTGCTTGGAGGGCGGGGGCTTGTCTGGGTCTGCTCTTCCGATCGATCGTATACGCTGGGATGGGAGGCCAGAAGGCAGGGCCCAGCATCGGTCAGAGGTCCGCGCGTGAGACTTCGCCCCGTCGCGCAGCGACCCATTTCGGGGTGCGAACTGAACTTGGATGGATCAGGATCACGACATCGGTCGAACGATCGCCGGGTCTCGGGGCGGACTGAGGCTCCCGCCGATGCCCGGACGGTCGCCACCGTGGCGGGGGCGGCACCGGATGGCAACCCGACCGACGTGGGCTCGCGCCTGAACGAGGAACACGGAGAAAGCTTCGCCGTCACAAGCACCAATGGCTCGCTGGCCGCACTGGGATCGGCAAAGTAGAGACCGCACGTTCCAGCGAACCCGAGCGAGAGCGCGAAGACGTGACCGCGCGGCGCTGGGCCTTTTTTGGTGGGACGCACGACCTCGACCCGGCACAGGTGGCGTTCCTCGACAGCGAGCCTTGTCGCGCCCTCGGTCCCATCGACACCGGAGCGGGTTGCTACACCCAAGGTGGCCCGCCTGCGCGGGCGCAGTCCAAGCAGCCAACGCTGTCGGGACGACCACGCGGATCGACAGCCTCGCCGCGCCAATGGCCGTCGAAGTCTCGATTGGCGGGGGGACGTTCACCGCCTGTGCCTTGACGCGCCCAGCTCGGACACTTGGCGGCGGCAACCGTGCAAGCTTCGCGCCCTTGCCCGCGCACGAAGTCGGCGCTGAGCGGGCGGCGATTGCGGCTGTCGGCACAAAGATCTCGTCCCGCATCCCCGACTTCAATCCGATCGAGCAGGCCGTCGCCACGAGCAAAGCAATCCTCAGAACGGCGGCAACCGGATCAGTTGATGTCCTGGAGGCCGCCCTCGCCCAAGGCGGCCGCGATCCAGAGGCGTGCGCAAACGACCTTGCGACCTCAGGCTCGATCCGAGTGGGCGCCAGCAGGGCGTCGCATTGGCCCCAGCCCAGACGACGCGGTGGAGGCTGCGTCGCCGCGATGCTACACGCGGTGACAGGCCACGCGCCGATCTGAGCCGACGTCCCGCAACTCCGGCGTTTCCGTTGCGCAACGTGGCTCAGCCAACGGGCAGCGGTCGCGGAACCGGCATCCGGAGGGTGGATTGAGCGCATCCGGCAGGCCGCCATGGATCGGCAGGGGATCGTGCGATTGGTCCACCCGCGGTACGGGGACCGCCTGGATCAGGGCTTTGGTGTAGGGGTGGAGCGGCGTCTCGATCAGGGCGCGGGTCGGCGCGTCCTCCACCACTGTCCCGAGATACATGGTCAGCGTCCGCTCGCACACATAGCGCACAAGGGCGAGGTCGTGGCTGATGAAGACCGCCGCCAGGCCCAGACGGTCGCGCACCTCGCGGAGGACATTCAGGATCCCAGCCCGCACCGACACATCGAGCATCGAGACCGGCTCATCGGCGACAATAAAGTCGGGCCGCAGCACCAGGGCCCGTGCGAGCACGACACGCTGCAACTGGCCGCCGGAGAGCTGATGCGCGTAGCCCTTCAGGAAGTGCTCGGGCGCTGAGAGATGCACCATGCGGAGCGCCTCCGCGATCCGGTCATCGTGCTCTTCCTGCGGGATCCGGGCGTTCCTCAGCGGCTCCTGCAGACTGCGCAGGATGGTGAAGTGCGGATTCAACGCATCGAACGGGTTCTGAAAGACGAGCTGCGCGCGCCGGCGAAAGGCCAACTCCGCCGTCCGGTCCATGCCAGAGAGATCACGACCGTCGAACTCGATCGCTCCTTCGGACGGGGGGATGAGCTTGACCAGCATCCGCCCGAGCGTGGTCTTGCCGCATCCGGATTCGCCCACGATGCCGAGTGTCTCGCCGGCGCGGAGCGTGAAATTGACGTCCGAGACGGCGTGGATTTTTGGCTGACGCCCGGCAAGGACGTCGGTCAGCGACCGGGAGACATCGAAACTTCGCGAAACGCTCCGAGCCGAAATCAGGGGCTGCATTTCGGTCATGCGGCGGTCACGCCCTCCCAGGTGTCCGCGCGGCGCGCCTTGGTGCGCAGCTCCGCCGCGTCGAGCGCCCGATGGCAGTAGGCGCGGTGGTCTGGGCCGACGCGGACCTCCGGCGGCGTGCCCCCGCACGTCCCTTGCGCGAACGGGCAGCGGGGCCGAAACCGGCAGCCTTTGGGCGGTTTCAAGAGGTCGGGCGGCGCGCCCTCGATGGGCGAGAGATCGCGGTCGTCGCCGGTGAGCTCCGGGAATGCGTTGTAGAGACCCATCGTGTAGGGATGGGTCGGTCTCGACAGGACATCGGCCACCGGACCCGCTTCGGCGACGCGACCGGCATACATCACCACGACGTAGTCGCAGACATACGCAACGACGCTGATGTCATGCGTCACGAGAATCACGGAGAGATTGAGGTCGCGTTGCAGCTCCGCGAATGTGTCGAGGACCTGGCGCTGGATCACGACGTCAAGGGCCGTCACGGGCTCATCTGCAATCACAAGCTTCGGATTGAGCGCGAGCGCGAGCGCGATCGACGCGCGCTGTCGCATTCCGCCCGAGAACTGATGCGGATAGTCCCGGAGCCGCTTGGCATCGAGGCCCACCATGTCGAAGAGCTCGGCCGACCTGGCTCTGGCGTCTCGCCGACCCATGCCGCCCCGGTCCCGCAGCACTTCCTCGACCTGGTGGCCGATCCGCCAGACCGGATCCAAGGCGTTCATCGCCGATTGCGGGACATAGGCGATCTCGCGCCAGAGGAGGGCGCGCATCTCGGCCTCGGGGAGGGTGACAAGATCGCGCCCCTCGAAGTCGATGCTGCCCCCCGCAAAGCGCGCCGCGCCCGGCATCACGCGGGTGAGGGCGCGGACCGCTGTGGTCTTGCCGCAGCCGGATTCGCCCACGACGCCCACGACGGCGCCCGCCGGCACTTCGAAGCTGACATCGTCCACCGCGCGGACGTTTCCGCGCGGGGTCTTGTAGTCGATCATCAGGTTTCGGACGTTGAGCAGCATCGGTTCAATCCCGCAATTTCGGGAACAGGATTTCCTCGTAGCCGCGGCTGATGAAAAAGCCTGCGACGACGACCAGGATGATCGACAGACCTGGCGGCACGAACCAATAGTATTGCCCGCGGCCGAGCGCCTGCGACGCATAGGCGTCCTGGAGCATGTAGCCCCATGTGATGCTGTCGGACGGACCGAAGCCGAGGAAGCTGATGGCAGCCTCCGTCAGGATCGCCCAGCCAACGGCGATCGAGGCGTAAAGGAACGACAGCGACAGCACATTGGGCGCGATGTGTACGAAGAGGATCCGCCAAGGTCCCGCGCCTGTGACCCGCGCCGCCTCGACGAAGGCCCGCTCGCGGAGCGACATCACCTGCGCTCGGATCACTCGGGCCGATTGCGGCCAGAGGAGAAGCGCGATGCCGAGGACCACGTTCCACTGACTGGGGTCGAGGAAGGCCGCCAGCACAATCACAAAGGGCAGAAACGGTACGCCGAGCGCAATGTCGGCGAGCCGCATCAGAAGCGTGTCGACGATCCCGCCGAAAAAGCCCGCAACTAGACCGATAACCGTCCCAATGGTCACGACCGACACCGCCGCCGTCACCCCGACGATCAGTGCACCCCGCGTGCCGACGATGAGCTGCGAGTAGATGTCCCGTCCGGAATAGGTTGTCCCGAGGATGTGGTCGCCGCCCGGCGGCAAGTTGCGGGCGAGGTCGTACTCCGCATCGAATAGGATCTCGCGCGGATTGTGGGTGATCAACTGATCCGCGAAGATCGCGACCAGGATGAACAGAAGATACATGACCAGCCCGGCGAAGGCGAACGGGTCGCGGCGTGGGATGGCCGTCGCACTGTCCCAAAGGCGGGCCAAAGCGGCGAGCCCGGGAAGGCCCCGCTTTGGAAGGGCAATCTCATCCGCTTGCTGCAACGCGAACCCTCGGATCCAAGAGGTGGTAGGAGATGTCGGCGATGAAGTTCATCACCACGAGCACGAATGTGATCATCAGGAATGCGCCCTGGGCAAGCGGGTAGTCGCTCGCCGCGACGGCGTTCACGAGAAGGCGCCCGACGCCCGGCCAACTGAACACCGTTTCGACCACGACGTTGCCTCCGACTGCGCCGCCGATCCCAAGAGCGAAGGCGGTTGCGACCGGCAGAAGGGCGTTGCGGGCGGCGTGGCTCATCACGATCGACCAGGTCGAGAGGCCCTTCATGCGGGCCATGGTGATGAACTCCTCCTGCAGGACGTTCAGCATGTTGGACCGCATCAGAAGGAGCGGCAGCCCCTGCAAGTAGATGGCGAGCGTGATCGCCGGGAGCGCCAGATGCGACAGAAAATCGGCTGAGGTCACCCGCTGCCATTCGCTCGGCCACTCCGCACCCGAGGAGTTCGCACCGCCCGAGGGGAACCAGCCGAGGTAGAAACTGAAAAACGCCAGCAACACCATACCGAGCCAGAACTCGGGCGCTGCGCGGGTCGTCAACACGAGCGGGATCCCCATGCCCTCGACCCAGCTCCCCCGCTTCCAGGCGAGATAGGCGCCG
>JBCCWM010000333.1:0-5324 GCA_039193505.1 Pseudomonadota bacterium
ACGTCATCGCCCACGCGGTTTGACATCGCTCCGGTCAGGGCCGGATCCGCCACCTCGCCAAGCGCGAGAAACGGGATGAACAAAAAGAGGACCAGCGGCGAGCCGATCAACGTCAACAGCACGAGCCCGATCGCGGCGAGAAGGATGCCCGTCACGGCCGTGCGCCACTCCCCCAGACGGGCGAGCACGGGTCGGATCAAGACACCCTGCACGAGGAACAGGGCCGTGCCATAGGCCGTCAGGGTCAAGCCGACCTGCAGCTCGCTGAACCCGAAGACGTAGACGACGTAGTAGGTCCAGACCGCTGGATAGACCCAGCTTGCGACGCCCATCAGCAGATAGACCACCGCGTACCCGCCGAGATCGGACACTCTTGCGAGACGGTCGAGGGCGCGCACGGGGTTGGCCGCGCTCCAGACGAAGGGACGGCGGTTCTCGGGTTTAAGTGATTCGGGCAACAGCGCAAAGGCGAGCCCCGCGTTGAGAAGGGCGAGGACAGCCGCCGCCACAAAGGGCGCGCGTGGTCCGAACGTCCCCAAAAGACCGCCAATCAAGGGGCCGAGAACAAACCCAATCCCGAAGGCCGCCCCGATCAGCCCAAAGTTTTTGGCCCGATCCTCAGGCGCTGAAATGTCGGCCAGATAGGCCGACGAGGCTGCCATGGTCGAGCCCGCCAAGCCGGAGATCGCGCGCGCCACGATCAGGAGCAAAAGCGTCGGTGCCACCGCCATCAGCAGATAGTCGATGCCGAGTGCGATCAGACAGCCGATCAGCACCGGCCGCCGTCCGAGCGCATCAGACAGATTGCCAATCAGTGGCCCTGAGAGAAACTGCATGACGGCATAGACGACCAGGAGAACACCGCCCCAGAGTGCGGCCTGAGAGACATCGCTGCCGAGGATGTCCTCCAGAAGGAAAGGCAGCACGGGCAGGATCAACCCGACCCCCATGGCATCGATCACGAGGTTCAGACAGATTATCGCGATCGGCCAGCGGGTTTGCATGACGCGCATCTAGAGGCCACTCTTCCAGAAGCACAAGCCCGAGGACAGCATGACCCAAGACCGCCTTTCCGCCCTGACGGGCAAGCCCGCCTCAGCGCTCGCCTTCGGCGTCATGCAATGGGGCGGGAAGGCCGATCCAGCCGCGAGCCGGCAGATGTACGACCTCGCCCGGGACGCCGGCATCACGATCTTTGACGCCGCCTACATCTACACCGAGGGCCGTGCAGAGGAGATGCTCGGGGACATCGCAAAAACTGAGCGCGACGCTCTGATCCTGATCTCAAAATGCGCCTATCGCGACGGGGTCTCCGGCGACGATCTGAAGGCCCAAGCGCGCGAGAGCTTGCGCCGCCTCCAGACGGACCGCATCGATGTGCTCTACCTCCACCGCTACCCGGGCGACGCGCGTCTCCGCGAGGCGCTTGAGGCGATGCGCGACCTATATGCGGAGGGGGCGTTCACGTGCCTCGGCGCCTCGAATTTTGCGGCCTGGGAGGTGATGAAGGCCCAAGCGGTGGCCGAGCAGGTCGGCGCCCCGCCGATCACCGTCCTGCAGCCGATGTACAATCTCGTCAAACGTCAGGCGGAAGTTGAGATCCTGCCGATGGCGCTCCGCGAAGACCTCGCGGTTCTCCCCTACTCTCCATTGGGGGGCGGTCTTTTGACCGGAAAGTACTCCCGCGGTGAGAGCGGGCGTTTGACCGAGGACGACCGCTACCGTGCGCGCTACGCGCCGTCTTGGATGACGGAGGCCGCCGAGGGGCTGATCCGGATCGCCAACGCGACGGGCATTGCGCCCGAGACGCTTGCCGTCGCGTGGGTCGGATCGCATCCGGCGATCACGGCCCCGATTGCATCGGCCAGCCGCCCCGACCAGCTCGCCGTGTCGCTCGCCGCCCTGTCGACGGACCTCTCACCGGAGCTCCATGCGGAGCTTTCAGCCCTTGCACCGACGCCCCCGCCAGCGACCGATCGACTGGAGGATGTCGACGGCTGACAGAATTCTGTGACGGCGGCCCATCGCGCCTGGACAGCGGCTCCGTTTTTCTACCCGCGTGTGTCGGTTTCGGAGCGGCACTGCGTCGCAAGCTCGGGCACATCCCCGCAAAACGCCACGCACGCGGAGGCCCCACGCGATGCAAGCAGCCGTTCTTCGCGCTTTTGGCGCAGATTTGACGCTGGAGGAGATCCTCCTCGATGCTCCGGGCCCTGGCCAAGTCCGCGTTCGGATCGCCGCCTGCGCAATCTGCCACTCCGACATCGCCTTCATCAATGGGGCGTTCGGGGGGGATTTGCCGATGGTCCTCGGCCACGAAGCCGCGGGCCAGGTCGAGACGGTCGGCCCCGGCGTGGTGGGCATCGATCCCGGCGACCCTGTCCTTGTCACCTTGATCCGCACATGCGGGGACTGCCCGGCCTGCTCTGCCGGCAACCCGACGAGCTGTCACGACGCCTACACGCACCGGCCGACACCGATACACGCAGCCGACGGACCGGTCACGCAAGCCATGGCAACCGGCGCCTTCGCGGAGGCGGTTGTCATCGACCAGAGCCAGTGCGTGAAGCTCCCCGAAGGCCTAGACCTCACTGTTGCGTCGCTCCTCGCCTGCGGGGTCATCACGGGCTTTGGGGCTGTGACCAACACGGCTCGGCTGGCCGAGGGTCAAAGCTGCGCCGTGATCGGCGCAGGCGGCGTCGGCCTCAACACAATCCAGGGTGCACGCCTCTCGGGCGCCGAGCGGATTGTGGCGGTCGATATCTCCCAACAAAAGCTCGACATGGCCCGCCACTTCGGGGCGACCGACACGATCCTCGCCTCCGAAGAGGACACGGCCGAGGGCATCCGCAGCCGGCTCGATGGCAAGGGCGTCGACTTCGCCTTCGTCACCGCCGGTGCGGTGGAGCTCTTTGAGACCGCGCCCGCCCTCCTCGGCGCCGGCGGCGCAATGGTGATGGTGGGCATGCCCGCGGTCGACGCCCGCGTCAGCTACAGCCCCACGACAATTGCCGCGATGAACCAATCTCTTCTGGGCTCGCGCATGGGGCAGACCGTGCTCCATCGTGACATCCCACACCTCATTGGCCTCTACGAGCAAGGCGCGCTCCTCCTCGATCCGCTGATCTCGGGCCGCTATCCCTTCGCGGAGATCAACACGGCCATTGCCGCCACAAAGCGTGGCGACAGCCTGCGCAATGTGCTGGTCTTCGAATGACGGACCTCCGCCTCGCGGCGCATGAGACACTGATCGTCGCCAATCCGCCCCCCTCCTTCGGGGGGCGTTACTTCATCTTCGTCAAAGTGATCACGGCTTGCGGCCTCATCGGCTGGGGCGAAGTCTACGCCGCGAGTGTCGGGCCGGAGGCGATGCGCGCCGTGATCGCGGATGTCTTCACCCGCCACATGGAGGGCACCAGCGCCGAACGGGTTGAGCTGATGTTCCGCCGCGCCTACTCAGCGGGTTTCACGCAACGCCCGGACCCTACTGTGATGGGCGCATTCTCCGGGCTCGAGATGGCCTGCTGGGACATTCTGGGCCAGGCTCGCGACCGCCCGGTCCATGCGCTCCTCGGTGGACGCGTTCAGGACAGGCTCCGGGCTTACACCTATCTCTATCCAGAGGAGGAGGAGGACCCCGCGGCGTTCTACGCCTCGCCCGCACGCGCGGCCGAGACGGCGGCGGCCCGAGTGGATGAGGGTTGGACGGCTGTCAAATTCGATCCCGCGGGTCCCTACACCATCATGGGGGGACACCAGCCGTTGGCGGGAGACATCGCCCTCTCGGTCGCGTTCTGCGCCGAGATCCGGGCGGCCGTTGGCGACCGCGCCGACCTTCTCTTTGGCACCCACGGCCAGTTCACGGCCTCCGGGGCCATTCGCCTCGCCAAGGCCATCGCACCGCACCGCCCGCTCTGGTTCGAGGAGCCGGTTCCCCCCGACAACCCTCACGCGATGGCCGCGGTCGCTGAAGCCTCCCCGATCCCGATCGCAGCAGGCGAGCGTCTGACGACGCGGGCGGAGGCCTGGCCGCTCATCCGAATGGGTGCCGTTGGCGTCCTCCAACCCGCGCTCGGTCGGATCGGTGGGATATGGGAGGCGAGGAAGCTCGCCGCCCTCGCGGAGACCGCAGGCATCCAGATCGCCCCCCATCTCTATGCCGGTCCGATCGCCTGGGCCGCCAGCCTGCACCTTGCTGCTGCGCTCCCGAACCTCCTGCTGGTCGAGACGATCGAGACGCCGTTCCACACCGCCCTGATCGGCGGGGCCCATAAGGTCCGAGACGGCCACATCGCAGCGACGGATGCGCCGGGCCTCGGGATCACCGTCGATGAGGCCCTCGCGCGGGAGCATCCCTGGACCGGTGGCCCCCTTCACCTCGAAATGCAGCAGCGCGCGCACCTCCCGGGGAGCGTCGGTTGGGCGGGGGGGTGAGCCGGCGCTGGCCACCGGCGCCAAAACCCCGTAGCTGAGCGGCACGGAATGGGAGGCGGCGCATCGAATGACGGATCAATCGGAGGTGCTGGCGACACTCACCCCGTCCCTTCTCCGGCGCGGCGTTGCGGCGGGCACGCAGGCGATCCTCGGGCTGATCGTGCTCCTCTTGGCCGTTCGGATAGAGGCTGGATTTTTCGAGCGGGGTCTAATCGCGCTCCTCGGGCTCGCCGCCCTCTGGCAGGCGGAGCGTCTCTGGCGGGCCACCGGCCACTCCCTTGTTCTGACACGCGGAGCTCTGTCCGATGACACGGGGCGCATCATTGCAGCCCTCTCGGACATCGAGCGTGTGGACCGTGGCTTCTTCGCCTTCAAGCCCTCGAACGGGTTCCTCATTCGTCTCAAGCACCCCGCGCCGCGGGGCTGGTGTCCCGGGCTCTGGTGGCGTTTTGGGCGCAGTGTCGGGGTTGGCGGCGCCACAAATGGCCGTGCGGCCCGCGAGATGGCCGACCTCATTGCGTTTGTTCTGCAGGACCGACAAGCCTCTTCCCCCGACGGCTGAGGCGCCACACCATCCGAACGGCGCGTCCGCATCGGACCAGCCCGGACAGACCAATCGCCCGTCGGTCACTGGGCAGACACAGCAGCACATCGAGACAGCGCAGACCGAGGACCAAGCACCGTCCGCTCACACCCGCACCAGACGTAGTCCGGACGCACAAACACGCCCGTCATGCTCCCCCGAAAGGGTGAGAATGACAGGCGTATGGTCAGCGGAAGTCGGAGTCGAACGCGTTGGAGCACTCCGGGTGCCGGGCCGTCGCCGCAGTGGATGTGACGAACGGCAACCGGCCGCTCGTTTCCAAAAGCCGGGTCGAGCGGCTCATCGA
>JBCCWM010000334.1:0-5301 GCA_039193505.1 Pseudomonadota bacterium
CTCGGCCGTGGCGGAGTAGCCATCCCACCGCCAAAGGTCCCCCTCAAGGCTGACCAAGCGATGACCGGGCGCCAGCGAGCGTTGCAGATCCGTTCCCTGCCCCTGTGCCACCACTCCGGTGGCCTTCAGCCGGCGATCGAGGGCCGCGGGGGCCGCAACATGCGGCGCAAGGCTCTCGATCCCCGCTGGAAGTGCGGCGGCCTCGGCGCCAGCGATCTCATCCCACCCGGCTCCCCCCGCAACAGCGCGCGGCGCCGCCAAATCATCGCCAAAGGCCGCTCCGAGCGCGCGCTCAAACCCCGGTGCCACAGTCACCTCTTCGAGGATGCCACCGCCGCTCCGGTCTTCGGCGATCAACCCGGCCAAGGCTGTCACTTCGGCCTCGAGGGTTCGGGCCTGGCCTTCAGCCGCCGCGTGCTCGCTGCGGGCCTCGCTCTCCTTGGCCTGGGCCGCCGCGGCCGCCGCTTCAGCGGTCGCGAGCGCCGCGTCAGCAGTCGCAGCGGCCGTCTCGGTGGCCTTGTGGGCCGCGGCGGCCGTCTCGTTTGCTGCTCTTGCGGCGTCGATTTCGGCCTGGATCGCCGTGGCGGCCGTCGTTGCCGCGGCCTGCGCCTTTTCGGCGCGGGCCACGGCCTCTTCCGCGACAGCCAGACGCCGCGCGCCCGCGGCGGCCTCGGCACTCAATGCGGCTGCGGTGCTTCGAGCGGTCTCGAGCGCGGACTCTCCCTCTGCGAGGTCTGTCGCTGCGCGGTTCGCCGCGGCCTCGGCCCCCGCCAGACGCTCAGGGTGGCGGGCATCCGCGTCATCGAGATCACGCTCCTCGGCCGCGAGGCGTGTCATCACCTCCTCCGCGTCCCGATTGAGGGCTGCCTCACGCTCCGCATCCGCATCGACCTCGGCAATCTGGCGGTCGAGCGCTTCGATCGCTTCTGCGGCGCGGTCCGCGCGGGCATCGAGCGCCTCGCGCTCAAGCGCCAGCCGCTGCACGATCGCGCCCGCGATGGCCGTTTCCTCACGTTTGGGTGGCAGCGCAGCTTCCGCCGCCTCGAGCGCGCGGGCCGCCGCACGGGCCCCTCCCTCGGCCTTGGCGACCGCGGTGAGCGTGCTGCGCTCCTCCGCTTCGGCTGCCTCCAATGCGCCCGCCGCCTCCAACCAGCGCCGGAAGAGGAGTTGACCCTCGGCGCGCCGCAACGCCTCCGCCAGTTCCCGATAGCGCGCCGCCTGCCGTGCCTGGCGGGTCAATGCCACCATCTGCCCTCGCAGCGCCTCGAGAACATCGTCGAGCCGGACAAGATTGGCATCCGCCGCCCGGAGCCGGAGCTCCGCCTCATGGCGACGCTGGTAGAGACCGGAGATGCCAGCCGCCTCTTCCAAGACACGCCGCCGCGCCTTTGGCTTGGCCGAGATGATCTCGGAAATCTGTCCTTGGCGGACCAGCGCCGGGCTGAGCGCGCCGGTGGAGGCATCGGCGAAGAGCATCTGAACGTCGCGCGCCCGCGCCTCGCGCCCGTTGGCTTTGTAGGCGGAGCCCACATCTCGCGTGATCCGGCGCACGACCTCGAGCGCGTCGCTGTCGTTGAAGCCGGAAGGTGCCGTTCGCGCTGTGTTGTCGAGGATGACGCCCACTTCCGCGTGGTTCCGCGCGGGCCGCCCGGTCGCTCCGGCGAAAATCACATCGTCCATCGCACCGCCCCGCATGGCCGAGGCCCGGCCCTCCCCCATGACCCAGCGGAGCGCTTCGAGAAGGTTCGACTTACCGCATCCGTTCGGACCGACGACGCCGGTCAGGCCCGGCTCGATCAACATCTCGGTGGGGTCGACGAAACTCTTGAACCCCTGAAGGCGAAGACGGGTGAACTGCATGCGCTTGGTCCTGCGATCGCGAGAATTCAGGGTCAACCGGCACGCGGCGAGAGTCAACACGCTACTACTCGATCTTGCGGACTTGTCCAAGCGGACCGCAACATATGTGTGGATCGTTTCTCTTTGTTGGCCTCAATTGATGCGGAGAAGGGGCAAAGATGAACGTTTGGGCGTCCGTCGCGGTTCCGCCGAGATTTTTGTCGACCGTGGGGCAGACGTCGCCCGGACTGCGCCGGCACATGGGACGCACTCGTGCAGCGTCTCTGCACGGACCGGCTGCCCAGACAAGGTCCGCAGGCGTTTGAACGCAGCTTGGGATGTCGGAGGCGACGGTGTTTGGCACGTGGAAAACCGGCCTCTCCCGCCGCGGCAGGCAGGGCTCCGCCCGGAATGTCGCCATGGGCAGGGTGCTCGAGAGCATCGCCAGGCACCTCACGCCCGGCCAAAAAGCCTTTGACGTTTGCTCCGAATCGCCCTTGACATCCCAGTCGATAGACCGTGCCGTTGACCGCGCTGGGCGCTCAATTCAAGATTTTACGACCACCTTCGACCGCAGGAACTCTCCATGACCGACACGCCCGCCCTTCTGGGCCTCTCCGGCGCGCTTCGCGCGGCGTCCACCAACACCATGCTCGTCCGAGAGGCCGCCCGTGCTTTTGGACCCTGCACGTTCACGCTCGGCTCGATCCGGATGCCGCTCTATGACGGCGATCTCGAGGCAGCCGAGGGGGTCCCAGAGGCCGCGATGACGCTCGCCGACCAGATCGCAGCCGCCGATGCCGTCGTGATCTCGACGCCCGAATACAACAAGAACCTGCCGGGCGTTCTTAAGAATGCATTCGACTGGCTGAGCAGAACCAAGAAAAACCCCTTTCTGGGGAAGCCCGTCGCGATCCTGTCGGCTGCAGCCGGGCGCGCGGGAGGGGAGCGCAGCCAGTACTCGCTGCGCCATTGTCTGACGCCTTTCGGACCGCGGATCCTCCAAGGCCCGGAATTCATGCTGGCGGCCTCGCACAGCGCCTTCGATGAGCAGGGCCGCTTAAAGGACAAGCAGACGTTTGAGTTTCTCGGCACGCTGATGACCGGCCTCCGCGCCGAAATCGCGAGAAACTGATCGATCAACGAACCGGGCCACGGCCAGAGGATCACCATGCCGGACACAGCCTTTTTTTGGGACGAGCGCACGTTCTGGCACGGGGGCGGCAACTTCACGTTCCTGACACCCGTCGGTGGCCTTGTGCAACCGCCGGCCGCGGGTGGACTGCCGGAGAGCCCGGAGACCAAGCGACGCCTCGTGAACTTGCTGCGCGTTACGGGCCTTTGGGAGGCCCTTGAGACACGCGGTGCCGATCCTGCCACCCGTGAGGACTTGGAGCGGGTACACCCCGCCGGTTATCTCGACCAATTCAAAGCGCTGTCGGACGCCGGCGGTGGCGAGATCGGCCTGCGCACACCCTTCGGCCCCGGCGGCTTTGAGATCTCCGCGCTTTCAGCCGGCCTGGCGCGAGCCGCCCTCTTCTCGGTGCTTCAGGGCCGACATCGCACGGCCTATGCGCTGTCTCGTCCGCCGGGGCACCACTGCCTGCCGGACTGGCCGAACGGGTTCTGCCTTCTCAACAACATCGCCATCGCGATCGAGGCAGCGCGGGCAGCGGGACTGTGCCGCCGCCCGATCGTGATCGACTGGGACGTGCATCACGGCAACGGGACCGAGGCCATATTCTACGAAGATCCGGACGTCCTGACCGTGTCGATCCACCAGGACCGGAACTACCCGCTCGACACTGGCGACGCCTCCGCCCGCGGGAAAGGAAGCGGCGAGGGGGCAAACCTCAACATTCCCCTGCCGGCTGGCGGCGGCCATGACGCCTATCTCTATGCCATGGACCGGTTGGTGCTGCCGGCCCTCAATGCGCACAAGCCCGATGTGGTGATCGTCGCGTGCGGCTTCGACGCGTCGGGCGTCGATCCGCTCTCGCGCATGTTGGCCGGATCGAACACGTTCAGGGCCCTGACGCAGGCCGTTTTGGGCGCGGCGGAGGACCATGCAAACGGCCGCCTCCTCTTGGTGCATGAGGGCGGATATTCGGAACTCCATGTGCCGTTTTGCGCCCATGCGGTCCTCGAGGAGATGAGCGGAGCAGAGATCCGGGCGCCCGACCCCTTGGCCGCCCGGATCTCAGCGCAGCAGCCCGACGCTAAAACGTCGGAGTGGATCCGCGCCCGCATCGACACTCAGGCGGCTGCTGCCGGCCACTGAGTGAGGCGCCCTCGATACGACTGCCACAACAGTCTTGATGGTGGAGGGCACGTCTCCACTTGGCAGTCACAAGACAGGTAGGTCGACAAACGACCCCCGCCGCGATGCCGTGTGCCCACAGGGGCACGGTCCGCCGTCCGCCACGCTGTAGGCATGGTGGGGCACCCCACATCGGTGTCCTGCGGTCTGAACGGGCATCTGAGCAAGCCTACGGACGCAAGCCCATTGGATCTCGGCGCCGTCGTGCTCGGGTGGGTTGGACCAGCCCCAAACGTGAGACGCTCCAGGTCGACCGGACAGCCCAAAGACCGCGATCTGAACGTGTCGCGTCGACAGAGATGGCCTCGCCGGCCTTGCGTTCGTGACAGCCACTCCGCTGGCAGAGGGCCTCGGAAGCAATTCGAGCCTGGACCGCTGCTGGCTCGCCGCTTGACGGTCGGCATCGGGCTGGCCATTTAGGGTCCGCAGCAAACGGGGAGGCAGGCGGTGCAGAAGATCTACGGGACGGCAGCCGAGGCGCTCGATGGCCTCCTCTTTGATGGCATGATGATCGCAGCCGGGGGCTTCGGCCTCTGCGGGATCCCAGAGCTCTCGATCGCAGCCATCCGCGAGGCCGGCACCAAGGAGTTGACGGTCGCCTCCAACAACGCCGGTGTCGATGGCTTCGGCCTCGGCCTTCTCCTGGAGACCCGGCAGGTCAAAAAGATGATCAGCTCCTATGTCGGTGAGAATGCGGAGTTCATGCGCCAGTACCTCTCCGGCGAATTGGAGCTCGAGTTCAATCCGCAGGGCACACTGGCCGAGCGCATGCGCGCCGGCGGCTCGGGCATTCCAGGCTTCTACACCAAAACCGGCGTCGGCACGGTGATTGCCGAGGGCAAGGAGGCGAAAGAGTTCGACGGCGCGACCTACATCCTAGAGCGCGGCATCGTCGCCGATCTCTCGATTGTCAAAGCTTGGAAGGCGGACGAGACGGGAAACTGCGTTTTCCGCCGCACGGCGCGGAACTTCAATCCGCCGGCAGCGATGTGCGGGAAGACCTGCGTGATGGAGGTCGAGGAGATTGTGCCGACCGGCACGCTCGACCCTGACCACATTCATCTGCCCGGTATTTTTGTCCACCGCCTGGTCCAGGGCACCCATGAAAAGCGGATCGAACAGCGAACGATCCGGGCCGCCTA
>JBCCWM010000335.1:0-5284 GCA_039193505.1 Pseudomonadota bacterium
GACGTCCGCAGGTCGGCGTGGGCGCGTCCGATCATCCCGCCCTCGCCCCGCCTAGCCGCGCGTGCGTCGCGCCGACACCTGGCCCGAGGCGAGCACGACACCTGCGACGACGACCAGGATGCCGAGCGCTTTCCCGGGGCCAATCGCCTCTCCCAGGAACACCCAGCCACCAAGCGCGGCGAGGACGGGCACCAGCGCCGCATATGCGGCTGTGCGTGACGCACCGAAGGCTGCGATCGCTTGGAAGTAGGTGAAGGTCGCAACAAAGCCCGACAGCACACCTTGAAAGAGGATCTGGAGGAGCAAGGCCTCGAGCGGCACGCCGTCAAAGGACACGCCCTTGATCAGTGCCGCGACCGCAAAGAAGAGACCTGACCAAACGCAGAGAAGGGCCGCGCCCTCCGCGGGTCCGAGGCCCGAGCGGCGGAAGAGGATCGTGTAGACCGCCCAGGACATCGAGGCCGCCGTGAACAGGAGATGACCCCGCCACGCGCCCGCGTCGCCCGACAGAAGCGAAGATCCCCCGACGGCGAGCGCTCCGCCGAAGATCAGGGCAAAGCCAACGATACGAAGCCGGTCGAACCGCTCTCCCAGAAAGACGAGTGACAGGAGAGCGACATAGAGGGGCAGCATCGAGGGCGCGAACACGCCGCTGTCGGCCACCGGCGCGTGGCGGAGCCCGGCCGAGAGGAACAGGATAAAGCCGATGCCTCCAAAGGCCGGGATCAGCACGATCTCCATCCAGCCGGCCCCACGCGGGACCACACCGTGGCGCAGGAGCACCGGCAGAAAGAGGATGGCTCCGGTGCCGAACCGGATCAAACCGACCTCAATCTCTGTGAGATAGCCTGTCATCGCAACGCGGGTCACCACGAGGAACGATGACCAGATCAGCAATGTCACTGCGAGGGCGACACGTGCCCGCCAGAGCGAAGGTTGGTCAGGGGACGTCATCCGCCTCGGCGCCACGGGTCACTCGATTTTGCCTCAGGTTGCGCTGGACCTCCCCGTTTGTGCAACGCTAAATAGTCGACACTCTTTGAGATAGCGTATGCCTCAGACTAAGAAAACCGAGCGTGCCGTGGCCCGCGAAATCAGCTACGCCAACTCAGCCCAGACCCGGGCCGGGCGCGGCTTGATCCGTTTGACGGAGAACCTGACCGGGCGGATCAAGCTGATCCGGATGGCGCGCGGATACGATGACGAGGTGCGCGCGGGCCGCGACTTCTGGGAGGTGATGGTTGAGCGCTACGCGCTCGGCCTGGATGTGCGTGGCGGCAGCCTCGACTCCATTCCGCGGACCGGGCCGCTGGTGGTCATTTCCAATCATCCCTACGGCATCCTCGATGGCTTGATGCTTGGATACATCTTGAGCCAGACGCGAGGCGATTTCCGCATCCTCGCGCATCAGGTGTTTCGGAAGGCCGAAGATCTCAACCGGATCATCCTGCCGATCAGCTTTGACGAGACGAAAGAGGCCCAGCGGCTCAACATCGAGACCCGAAAGATTGCCATTGGCTATCTCTCCGAAGGCGGCGCGATCGGCATTTTTCCGGGCGGCACAGTCTCGACCGCGCTCCGCCCGTTCGGTCGGCCGATGGATCCGTCCTGGCGGCGCTTCACCGCGCGGCTGATTGCGAAGTCGGAGGCCACAGTGGTCCCGATCTTCTTTGACGGGCACAACAGCCGCCTGTTCCAAATCGCGAGCCATGTGCACTACACGCTCCGCATGGCGCTTTTGATCAACGAGTTCAAAGAGAAGGTCGGCGAAAAGGTGCCCGTGGTCATCGGAGCGCCGCTGCCGCCGGAGGACATCGCAGCGCGCAGCAATGACCCGGGGGCGCTGATGGACTATCTCCGGATGTCGACTTACTGCCTCTCGCCCGAACCGATCAAAGATATGGGCTACGGCTTTGAGTTTGAATGACGGCGACGAAAAACACGCGCAGTCGGCACCTGGTGCCTGAGCTGAGCATGGACATCCGCAGGCCCTCTGCATAGATCGCCTCACAAGGAGGGCGCGATGATGGACGTGGCGCGGATCGCAATTCTCGGTGCGAGTGGGTATACGGGCGCGGAACTCGTCCGTCTGATTGCCGGTCATCCTCGGATGGAGGTGGCAGCTCTCGCCGCCGACCGACGTGCCGGCGCCGCGATGGGCGAAGTGTTCCCGCATCTCGCACATCTCGATCTGCCACAGCTTGTTCGGATCGAAGAGATCGACTTTGCCGAGATCGACCTCGCCTTTTGCGCGTTGCCCCACGCCACCACCCAGGAGGTCGTGTCAGGCCTGCCGCGCGATCTGAAGATTGTTGACCTCTCGGCAGACTTTCGGCTGACCGACCCCTCGGCGTATCAGCACTGGTACGGTCGCGCTCACCAGGCGCTCGATCTGCAGTCTGAGGCCGTCTACGGGTTCACGGAAGTCTACCGCACGGAGATTGCGGCAGCGCGGCTGGTGGCCGGCACGGGGTGCAATGCAATCGCTGGCATGTTGCCGGTGCGCCCACCGCTCGCGGCGGGTGTGATCGATGCGGACGAGATCGTGATCAGCCTTGCCTCCGGCGTCTCAGGCGCCGGGCGCGGTGCGAAGGAGGGGATGCTCCACGCCGAAGTGTCGGAGGGCTTTCACCCCTATGCCGTCACCGGGCACCGCCACATAGCGGAGTTCGAGCAGGAGTTCTCGCGCGCCGCAGGACGCTCCGTCACGTGCACGTTCATGCCCCATCTCGTGCCCCAAAACCGCGGGATTGTGGCCACTTGCTTTGTGAAGGGGGAGGCCGCGTCCGTGCACGCGGCCCTTGCCGACGCCTATATGGACGAGTCCTTTGTGCGCGTTCTCCCGATGGGACAGGCGCCCGCAACGAGGCACGTCCGTGGATCCAATCTCTGTCTCATCGGTGTCGCCGCGGATCGCCGCAGCGGTCGGTCCGTCGTGTTCTCGGCCATCGACAACCTCATGAAGGGCGCATCCGGGCAAGCGGTGCAGAACGCAAATCTCATGCTCGGGATCGATGAGACGGCGGGCCTTACTGCAGCGGCTGTCTTTCCCTGATGGCGGCAGGCCTCAAAAAGCGGCGTCGCATACAGATTGCGGTGATTGCCACCGTGCTGCTCGCGGTGGCGACGGGCCTAGTCATCGTTGGCGCTCGGGACGCCTTTCAGTTCTTTCGCTCGCCCGCGCAGATTGCAGAGGACCCGCCGCGCCCGGGGGAGCGGTTTCGCCTGGGCGGTGTCGTCAAGGCCGGAACCTGGCAGCAGGGCGATCCGCACGAGTTTGTCGTGACGGATTTCGACGCCGATTTTCCGGTGCGCTATCGCGGCATCCTGCCGGATCTCTTTCGCGAGGGGCAGGGCACCATCGTGACAGGTCAAATTGAGAACGGGGTGTTCGTCGCCACCGAGGTTTTGGCCCGCCATGACGAGGACTACATGCCGCGCGAGCTCGCCGATGCGCTCAAAGATCGCGGCGTTTACCGGGACGACGACGCACCGGTGCCGACGAACTGAAATTGTCGACAGCCGATCTACGGTTTGCCGAGCTCAAGGGCGGTTAGATGTCCCGGCCGAGACGGGGGATCCGATCGGGGTCGACGCCGGGCTCGATCGTTTTCCAGACCTCGTCAGCGCTCCGCCAATGGCGGAGGTCCGGTCCGTAGATCTTGCCGATCTTGGCGCGCAGGTGACCGGTCAAAAGCATGTCCCGCGACAAGGGCCGCTTGGATCGGTTTCGGTTTTTGACGGCGGTCATTCTGGTCGCGATGTCGGGAATGGCGCGCTCGGTCAGAATTGGCAACTGCCGGTCCAAGTCGTTCAACGTCAGCACCTTGAGACCGAGCGGGCGCGCCGTGCGGATGTAGAAGGTCTGGCGCCGCCAATGCTTGTTGACCTCATGCTCCGTCTCGTGGCGGAGGTTTTTGCGGAGCCAATCGAGGAGGGCATCGCAATTCCGGCGGTGCCCCTCGAGATCGTCATCTGGGATCGTCAGATCAAGACTGTCGGCCATGAGGTCCCGAAACCAGGAAAAATCATGCCCGGTGGGGTTCGCCACCTTCTCAAAGTAGAAGGAGACGAAGCGATCGACGGGGTTGCGCAGGATGATAAAGGCGAGGGGGTTTTGGCGCACGTCCTCCACGGTGGCCCCATCGCTGCGCGCAATGTTCTCAACGTCGCGGTGGATCGTCGAACCGGCTTTGTGCTCTTCCCCGCGGTCGAGATACCAGAGCAGGCTCTTCATGTAGGTCGTGCCGCATTTCAGGATCGAATAGTAGCTGAGCCCGGTGCTGCGTGAGACGTAGAGCCGCTCCGGCACATCGCGGCGTTTGCTGCGCGGTTTGGCGTCGAGGGGTGCGGTATCCGTCTCCATCGGTTGCCTTTCGTCGGATTGGGCCGCTTGGCGACCGGACTGCGCGCGTCCTAGTCTGGCGACCCTTGAAATGCAAGTCGGGTCCTGCGGCATGTGGCCGATTGCGAGCGACGCCCGCGGACCCTATCTGTCTTGCATGATAGCTGAGCTTGGACACTTCGCCCTCGTTCTCGCCCTCGGTGTGGCGCTTGTGCAGACCGTCGTGCCGCTGGTTGGAGCGCAGGCGGGTTGGGGGAATTGGATGCGCGTCGCCTTCCCTGCGGCAAACCTCCAGTTTCTGCTGACGGGGGCGGCATTTGCGGCTCTCGTGACAGCCTTTGTGACCTCCGATTTCTCCGTCGCGCTTGTGGTCGAGAACTCGCACAGCGCCAAACCGATGCTTTACAAGATCAGCGGAACCTGGGGCAACCATGAGGGCTCCCTTCTCCTCTGGGTGTTCATTCTCGCGCTGTTCGGGGCGACCGTGGTGTGGTGGGGGCAGGAGCTGCCCTTGGCGCTCCGTGCGCGCGTTCTGGCCGTTCAGGGCTCGATCGGCGTCGCATTCCTTGCGTTCCTGCTGGTGACCTCGAACCCGTTCCTGCGGCTCGAGCTGCCCCCCTTCGATGGGCGCGACCTCAATCCGCTGCTCCAGGACCCGGGTCTCGCGTTCCATCCGCCGTTCCTCTATCTCGGGTATGTTGGCCTCTCGATGGCGTTCTCCTTTGCCGTCGCGGCTCTGATCGAAGGTCGGATTGACGCCGCCTGGGCCCGCTGGGTGCGCCCCTGGGCGCTCGCTGCGTGGGTGTTTCTGTCGATTGGGATCGGCCTCGGCTCCTGGTGGGCCTATTATGAGCTCGGCTGGGGCGGATGGTGGTTCTGGGACCCGGTTGAAAACGCATCCTTCATGCCCTGGCTGATTGCTGCGGCACTCCTCCACTC
>JBCCWM010000336.1:0-5280 GCA_039193505.1 Pseudomonadota bacterium
CGTCGATTTCTTCTACTTTCCGGCCTATGCGGGCAAGGACCTCGGCGCGCCGGTCCTCGGCGCCGGCACGATGTTCTCGATCACCAATGACAGCGACGCGACCCGCGTCCTGATCGAGTTTCTGAAGACGCCGATCGCGCACGAGATCTGGATGGCGCAATCGGGCTTCCTGACGCCCTTCAAAGGGGCCAACACCGAGACCTATGCGAATGACACGCTGAAGGCTCTGGGCGGTATCCTGCTCTCGGCGACGACGTTCCGCTTCGACGGCTCGGATCTGATGCCGGGTGAAATCGGCGCGGACGCCTTCTGGAAGGGCATGGTCGCCTTTACCGGGGGCGAGAGCGCGGAAGACGTCGCGGCCGACATCCAGACCCGCTGGGACAGCATCCAGTAAGACACCTGCCCCCCCGCCTCGACGCGGGGGGACCAACAAAACAGGGGAGGGGGGCATGACCCCGTTTTTGCAGGGCATCCTGACCATCATCGTGGGTGTGGGGGGATGCGTCGGGTACTTCTACCTCTCGAACTTTGTCCTCGACCGGGTGATTTTCCCGGGCACGGGCCCGATGGCGGGGCGCAACATCAACCGCGCGAACCAGATCCGGCCTTGGCTGTTCCTGTTCCCCGCGCTGTTCCTTCTGACCCTCTATCTGGTCTATCCGGTTCTCGGCTCCTTCCTCCGCTCGCTCTATGACCGGAGCGGGGACGGGTTCATTGGGTTTGGCAACTATGTGGCCCTGGCGGGGGCTGAGGAGTTTCGAACGGCTGTCGTCAACAACCTCCTCTGGGTGATCGTGGTTCCGGCAGGCTCGACGTTTTTCGGGCTGTTGGCGGCACAACTCACCGACCGTCTGTCCTGGGGGAATGTGGCGAAGGCGCTGATCTTTATGCCGATGGCGATCAGCTTCGTCGGCGCGTCCCTGATCTGGAAGTTCGTCTACGCCAACAATTTCGACATCGGTCTCATCAACGCGCTCCGCGATTTGTTTGGGGCGAGCGGCGCGATTGACGTGCTGCAGGTCCCGTTCTGGAACAATTTCTTCCTGATGGTGATCCTGATCTGGATCCAGACGGGGTTTGCGATGGTGATCCTGTCCGCAGCGCTCCGTGGCGTGCCGGAGGACACGGTTGAGGCGGCTGTGATCGACGGGGCAAATCCGCTCCAGATTTTCTTTAGGATCAAAGTGCCGCAGATCCTGCCCACCATCGTCGTTGTGTGGACGACGATCACAATTCTGGTCCTCAAGGTCTTCGACATCGTCTACACGATGACAGGCGGCAATTTCGGCACCGAGATCCTGCCGTCCTACATGATGAGCTTCATGTTCCGCGATGACGGGCGCGCGACGGCGGTGGCCTTCGTCATCATGCTTCTGGTGCTGCCGGTGATGGTCTGGAACATTGTCCAGGCACGGCGCGAGACACGGTAGGGGAGGCGGGTCATGGACAACATCGTCGGCAAGAAGCCCGCGCTCGAATGGGCGGTCCGGATCTCGGTCGTCTTTATGGTGCTCGTCTGGCTGATCCCGACGATCGGCCTTCTGGTCTCGTCGTTTCGGGACCGCGACCAGATCTCGGCCACCGGCTGGTGGGTGGCCCCCTTCTCGGTCGAGCTGACCTTCCGGGGCCGCGCAAACATCGACGCGCCGGAAGCGGGTGAGGGGACGTGGACCCTCAGCGGCAACATCTTCGAGGACGAGGAGGTCCGCGCCGCCTTCGACGGCGGCGCAGCCACGGTCACGGCGTTCGGCACGACGGGCCGCGCGCCGGCAGCCCATCCGGCCGGCGAAGTGGCCGAGCTCGAAGACGGGGCCACCCTCCTGGTGGAGCCCGACGGAGCCTACCTCTACACCCTGACCGAGGAGCCCGGGCGGCGCGGCCCACGCATCTATTTTGCCGCCGATGTGCCGCCCCAGTTTACGCTCGAGAACTACCGAACGGTCCTTTCAGCCGACAACATGGACCTTGCGTTCATCAACACGCTGACTGTGACCGTGCCGGCAACGATCATTCCGATCCTGGTCGCGGCCTTCGCGGCCTATGCGTTGGCTTGGATGGAGTTTCCGGGCCGCGGGCTCATCATTGCGGGCATTGTGGGCCTTTTGGTTGTGCCACTGCAGCTCGCACTCGTCCCGATGCTGAACCTCCATTTCGCCGTCGGGATCGGGCAGAGCTATCTCGGCATCTGGCTTGCGCACACGGCCTTCGGGATGCCGCTCGCGATCTATCTCCTGCGGAACTACATGGCCGGTCTCCCTCGCGACATCATCGAAAGCGCAAAGGTCGATGGGGCCACCGATTTCCAGGTGTTTGTGCGGATTGTTCTGCCGCTCTCCTTCCCGGCGCTCGCATCGTTCTCCATCTTCCAGTTCTTGTGGACCTGGAACGATCTGCTCGTCGCCAAGGTGTTCTTGCCCGCGACGGACGAGACCAAAGTCATGACGGTCAAGATCGCCGATGACCTTCTCGGATCGCGCGGCGGGGATTGGGGGATCCTGGCAACGGCGGCCTTTGTATCGATCGCAGTGCCGCTTCTCGTCTTCTTCTCAATGCAACGCTATCTCGTGCGCGGCCTTTTGGCTGGGTCGGTCAAGTGAGCCTCACCCCTGATCCCGACTGGTGGCGCGGCGCGGTGATCTATCAGATCTATCCACGCTCCTATCAGGACAAGAACGGCGACGGGATCGGTGATCTCGCTGGGATCATCGACCGGCTTGAGTACGTGGCGGGGCTCGGGGTGGATGCGATCTGGATATCGCCGTTTTTCCCCTCGCCCATGAAGGATTTCGGCTACGACGTCACCGATTATCGCGGCGTCGATCCGATGTTCGGCACCCTCGCGGATTTCGACGCGCTGACCGCGCGAGCCCATGCCTTGGGGCTCCGCGTGATGATCGATCTCGTGCTCTCGCACACCTCCGACCAGCACCCCTGGTTTGACGAAAGTCGCTCCTCCCGCGACAACGCCAAGGCCGACTGGTATGTGTGGGCGGACCCGAAGCCCGATGGCACGCCGCCCAACAATTGGCTCTCGATCTTTGGCGGCTCCGCCTGGGCGTGGGACGGGGTTCGGATGCAGTACTACCTGCACAACTTTCTGAAAGAGCAGCCGGATCTCAATTTCCACTCACGCGACGTGCAGGACGCGCTCCTTGAGGTGGTTGGCTTCTGGCTCGACAAGGGTGTGGACGGCTTCCGCCTCGACACTGTGAACTTCTATGTCCACGACCAGGAGTTGCGCGACAACCCGGCGCTCCGGCCCGAAGATCGCAACGCAACGACGGCTCCCGCCGTCAACCCCTACAACTTTCAGGAACATCTCTTCTCCAAGAACCGGCCTGAGAACCTTGTGTTCCTTGAGCGGCTCCGCGCCGTCCTCGACACGTGGCCCGACATCACAACACTCGGCGAAGTGGGTGAGAGCCACCACGCTATGCAGGTGATGGCCGACTACACGAGCGGAACGAACCGCCTTCATATGTGCTATGCCTTCGACCTCCTCGGGCCGGAGCCCCTCGGCGGCGGACGGGCCGGTGGCGTGCTGGCCGAGACGGAGGCGAAGCTGCCCGAGGGCTGGCCCTGCTACGCCCTGTCCAACCACGACACGGTGCGGATGCCGACACGCTTTGGTCTGGACACAAGGGGCGTGAAGCTCCACATGGCGTTCCTGTTCAGCGTTAAGGGCTCCGTCTGCCTCTACCAGGGGGAGGAGTTGGGGCTGACCGAGGCCTATGTCCCGTTCGAAGCGCTCCAGGATCCCTACGGCAAGGCATTCTGGCCAAAATTCAAGGGCCGCGACGGGGCGCGAACCCCGATGCCGTGGGTGGCGCAGTCACCTTATGGTGGGTTCTCGGACGCGACGCCTTGGCTGCCGATGCCGTCCGAACATCTTGCGTCTGCGGTCGACAGGCAGGAGGGGGAGGAGGACAGCCTCCTCCACTGGACGCGGGCATTGATTGCGCTCCGCGCTGGGCGTCCCTGCCTGCGGAAGGGCACGTTGACCATGGTTGATGCGGGCGGCGCCGTCGCGTTCCTGCGCCGCCTCGAGGGTCACCCCCCTGTGTTCTGTGCGTTCAATTTCTCGGACAGTCCAGTCCGAGTGAGCCTGCCCGAGGGGACCTGGACAGAGATCGGGGACCTAGGCTTTCAAGCCGTGCTCGAGGACGGTCATGTGACCCTTCCGTCCGGCGACGCCGTTCTGGCGGAAGGATAAAAAAAGGGGGGACGCGCATGGCTGCCGTGGATCTGGTCGACGTCTCGAAGTCGTATGGCGACGTCGAGGTGTTGCGAAACATCAATCTCAATGTTGAGCAGGGCGAGTTGGTGGTCTTCGTCGGCCCGTCGGGCTGCGGAAAGTCGACCCTCCTCCGGATGATCGCGGGGCTCGAGGTGATCACCGGGGGGGAGCTTCAGATCGACGGCCAGCGCATGAACGAGGCGCCACCCGCTCAGCGGGGCATCGCCATGGTGTTCCAATCCTACGCGCTCTATCCGCACATGACGGTCTACGACAACATGGCCTTTGGCATGCGCATCGCCGGCAAGTCGAAGGGCGAGATCGACAGCGCCGTGACGAGCGCGGCGAAAAAGCTCCAGCTCGATCATTTGCTCGACCGATTGCCCAAAGCCCTTTCGGGGGGACAGCGCCAGCGGGTGGCGATTGGGCGCTCGATTGTGCGCGATCCGAAGGTCTTTCTCTTCGATGAGCCGCTCTCGAACCTCGATGCGGCCCTCCGCGTGGCGACGCGGATCGAGATCGCCCAGCTCAAGGCTTCGATGCCGGAGAGCACGATGATCTACGTGACACACGACCAGGTGGAGGCGATGACCCTCGCCTCCCGGATTGTCGTCCTTCACGCGGGCGACATCGAGCAGGTCGGCACGCCGCTTGAGCTTTACGAGCGGCCGGCGAACACGTTTGTCGCGCGTTTCATCGGATCGCCGTCGATGAACATGGTGGCGGGCCGGGTCACCGCGACGGGCGCCGAGACGAAGGTGCAGCCCGCCCATGGCAGCTCGGTCACCGCCTCCATCCCCTCCGCGGCGGGAGATCAAGACGGTCAAGTGTCGATCGGCGTTCGGCCGGAGGATTTGCAGATGACGGAGGGCGACGACTTTCTCTTCGAGGGCGATGTGGACATCGTCGAAGCCCTTGGCGAGACCACCCTCCTCTATTTCCGCGGAGAGGCGGATCAAGATGGGCTGGTTGCCAAACTGCCGGGGATCCAAACCGTCTCGACCGGTCAGCGCGTGCGGCTGACGGCGGCAACGGCCAAA
>JBCCWM010000337.1:0-5279 GCA_039193505.1 Pseudomonadota bacterium
CAGGTCGAGCGCCGTCGGAACCGCGCCGAGATCGAGGGGGGTGATGCCGCGAAGGTAGCTTTCGACGGCCGGCAACCGCTCCGCCAAGCGCGCGCAGGCCGCAAGTTCATCGGGCTTCAGAGCGGCAGCGCCGGTCTGCCTGACCGTGTCGCTCCGCTTGTCTTGGACCGCAACAGCGACAAAGTCCCATCGGCGCCGCTCGCGTTGCTCGCGGTGTTCGAACACAAGAATGCGCGATCCGCGTCGCGCCGGCAAAAAAATGCGGGGTGCCAAGGCCCTCTCCTTTGGTGCGGCACCGGATCCGCACGCTTTCGAGCGTCATCTGAGCCAGGGCGGTGGCGTCTGACAAGCTGAATGATCACTAATTCTTAACATCCCGGTCGGCTCAACGAAGCCCCTCGGCAATGGTGCGCGCCAGATCGAGCGTCACCTCCGCATAGGCCTCAGCGAGCGCCGGAACGCCGTCGCCCGCGAGTGGCTGCGAAAACTGAAACCGTGCTGAACGGTCCTGGCCCGGGGTGCCGGGTGATGCCGCATACCAAGCCCCCGCGAACCGGAGGATGCCGCCGGGCGGGGCAATCAAAGCGTCCACACGCACTTCGATGCGCGTCTCCGGAAATCCCTCGAGCGGCCAGGGCTCCACCGCAACGACAGCGCTGGTGATTTCCGTCAGATTGCGCGCCAGCGCCTGGCTGAGCGCCCGGTCCGGCTCGTCCGCCCACAAAACATCCGCCGAGGTCCGAAGCGCGCCATCGCCACCCAGGAGAGGCACCTCCTCGCTTTCGGCGTAAAGCGGCAGCGAGACAAGCCGGACTTCGACCGTGTCCGCCGCAATCTCGATGCGATTCTCCGTGCTCAGCAACGGGATGGGATAGCGCTCGATGTTGGCGTCGTTCGAACAGGCCGCGAGCGCTACCAAACCGAGAACCAGAGGCCTTCGGATCATCTCACCGCCCGACCAGGATCGAGTTCGGCCGCCGCTCAATTGCACGGGAGAGCGACGCAATCGCCTCCGCCGCCTCGCGAATTTCGCGGAGCGCAGCGCGGCTGTCGTAGTTGAAGGGGCTGTCGCCGTCATAGGCGTTGAGCGTCGCCTGGGCCTGGTTTGCCACCGCCGTCAAGCGCTCGGCGAGCGCCGGCAGATCTTCCGCCGCAGAGGCCACCGCGTCGGAGGCCCGCGCCGCGGACCGGAGCGCCCCGTTCAGATTGTCGACCGCCCCGCCCCGCTCAAGCTCTGCAACAAGCGCGCGGAGACGGTCGAGCGCTGCGTTGAACGTGGCGGGCAACGCTTGTGTCGCCTCGTCCGCGAGGATCTGATCGGCCGTTCTGAGGAGGTCGCGCCCAGCGTTGACCAAGGGCTCGAGCGGCAGATCCGCCGCTGTGGCGGCCAGGGCCTCCAGCTCACGCGAGAGGGCGGGCAGCCCGGCGCTCGCGTCGCTGATTTTGCCAGCCGCGGCGCGCGCATCGGCAAGTGCTGCGGTGAGCATTGTGACCCCCTCCTCCGCCTCGAAGGTCTCAAGGATGCCGCCCACCCGGGCAAGGGCCGTCTGCAATTCCACCGGAACCGCCTGCACCGCGTCCGATGCGACAAGGCTTCGGACTTCGCGCACGAGCCCGTCAAGGGCTGCCGGAACCGCCGCGAGCTCGGGCGAGGACACAACAGTTTCCGCCGCCGCGAGGAGCGCGCGCGCATCGGCCACCAGAGCGTCGAGCGGAAGCGCCGCGGCGCTCCGCGCCACCGCCTGCAGTTCAGCCGACAAGGCCGGCAACGCTGCGCTCGCCACGTTGACATTCGCCGCCGCCGCTTGCGCGTCTCGAAGGGCCGCGAGGAGTGTGTCGGTCCCGCCCCCCTCGTCGAATGCAGCAAGGATCCCGGCAGCTCGGGCCAAAGCATCACGAAGATCCTCCGGCGCTGCCTGGACCGCGTCGGATTGCACGAGGTCGCGCACCTCGCCCAAGACACTGTTGAGCGCGCCGGGCACAGCCGTGAGGTCAGGCGATGCCACAAACCGCTCCGTTGCGGAGAGGAGCGATCGGGCCTCGCTTGCGACCTCGCTGAACGGGAGGGTGGAGACCTCGGCGAGAACGCCACCAGCCGCGTCGAGGAGGGTTGGCAGGGTCGCCTCCACCTCTGACGCGACGGCCGCCGCGGATTGGAGCGCCGCTTCGAGCGCCGCGGCACTGCCACCGTCGCGAACCTCTGTCAGCACGCCTTCAAGCGCCTGCAGAGCAGCGCGCAGCTCCACAGGCGCCGCCTGCACGGCCTCGGAACCAATGAGCGCGCGCGTGTCGGCGAGGAGCGCACGCAGCTCGGCCAAGCCGGCCTCGATCCCCTCGGACCCGACAACGGATTGCGCCTGTCCGAGGAGACCCCGCGCCTCGGCAACCAGCGCGTCGAGCGGCAGGGCCGCTGCGCGGGTCACGAGCGCCTCCGTCTGCCCAAGAATGCCCGGAAGGCCGGTCTCGACCCGCGCCAGAGTCGCGCGGAGATCACCGAGCGCTGCAGCGAGGTTCTCGGCCCCGCCGGCCTCCTCAATCTCTGACAGCATGTCGGCCAGCACGCTGAGCGCGCGCTCCAGCTCTTGCGGCGCGGCTGTAATCGCGTCCGAGGTGAAGAGGGCGCGGGTGTCCTGAAGGAGCGCCTCGAGCTCTGCCGGCACGCGCGCCAGTTCGGGCGAGGCCACGATGCCCGACGCCGTTGCCGCCAAGCCACGCGCCTCGGCAACCAGCCCCGCAAGGTCCAGGGAGGCCGCCCCGGTCAAGAGCGTCTCCCCCTCCGCCAAAAGGGCTGGCAGCGCCGCGTCGATCCGGGCCGTCGCCCGCTCGGCCGAGGCCAGAATCGACGTCATCCGTGCCGCAGCGCCCCCCTCCGCGATGTCGGCCACCAGTGCCTCAACGTCCCGCAGCGCGTCGCGGAGCGCTATCGGTGCCTCCTGCAACGCAGCCGATCCAACAAGCGCGCGCAGATCGCCGAGAAGCGCAGCCGCCTCCGTCGGAACAGCTTGCAGAGCCTCCCCCGACAGGAGCGCTTCGGCTGCGGCGAGCGTTGCGCGGGCCTCCGCGAGGAGCGCCTCAAGATCGAGCGCGGCCGCCTTGTCGAGGGCTGTTCGCAGAGAGGCGAGCGTCGGCGGAAGCTCGGTTGCAAGCGTCGCGGCGACCTCCTCCGCCGCGGCCAGCGTCGCTGTTGTCTGGCCGGCAACACCGGCGGCCTCGAACTCGGTCAAAAGGCTGTTCAGCGCGGCGAGCGCACCGCGCAGCTCCTCCGGCGCGGCCTGCAGAGCGTCCGAGCCGAGGATTGCGCGCGTCTCTGCGATCAGCCCTTCAAGTGCTGCCGGAACCGCCGCGACCGCCTCTGAGCCCACCAGATCCGTTGTCGCGACAAGAAGCCCGCGCGTGTCGTCGACCACCCCGTCAAGGGGCAATGCGTTGACTGTTTCAAGCAAGGCGTCGAGGCGTCGAAGCGTGTCCGGTAGCCCCGCCGATGCCGTCCGCACATCGCCGAGTGCGGCCTCCGCCGCCTCGAGGGCGCGCACCAGATTGGCGGTCGCCTCGCCTTCATTGAAGCCTGCAACCAGCGTTTCCACCTCGGCGAGTGCCGCCTGCAACGTGCCCGGGATCGCCTGCGTCGCCGGCGACCCAACAAGGCCCCGTGCCTCGTCGATCAAGCCGAGGACGGCGGCGGGCGTCGCGCGGGTCGATGCGTCGGATGTGATCAGCGTCACGCTGTTCATCAGCTCAATCGCTGAGGCCATCAGCTCCTCGATCGGCAGCGCATTGAACCGCTCGATCAGGCCTGCCGGTGTCGCGTCGAAATTGGCGATGTCCGACACAACGTCCGGGAGCCGCGGATGCGGGCGGCCGTCGCGATCGAGAACGGCCGGCGCGGCATTCTCAATCTCCGCGAGCTCCACCGCGAGGTTGCCTGTCAGCATGCTCGTCGTGACGATCCGCGCGCGCAAGCCCGCGGCAACCGCCGCCTCGATGAAGTCGAGCGCGGCCTCATCGGCGCCCTGCGGCAGGCCGAGGCGCCCGGGGTTGATCACAATATTTGTCAAGAGCCGCACGTCCGAGGGGGCGCCCGCCATGCTTTCGAGAGCGGTGACGGTCAGGCTCTCGACCTCTCCGACATCGAGCCCGCGGAAGAGCACCGGCGCCCCGACCCGGAGGCCCTGAACCGAGTCGTCGAACTCGACGGACAGCCGAAGCTCCTGCTCGAGGCGCTGGTTGAAGACGCTCTCCCGCGCTGAGCGCTCCGTCGAGAAGATCTGAAAGACCTGATCTTCCGGGATCGGCCCACCGCCCGTGTAGACGATGTCGAAGCCGAGGCCCCCCTGGACGAGGGCAGCAAGGCTTGAGACATCGAGCGAAATGCCTGTCGTGTCGAGCGACACCGAGAAGCCCGATAGGTTCCAGAAGCGCGTCGCCGTGGTCAGCATCGCGTCATGGGGCGCCTCGATGAAGGCGTCCACGCGCACCCTCTCCCCGCCATCGGCGAGCGTCACGCCCTCGACCCGCCCCACTTCGATCCCCCGAAAGAGCACCGGGGAGCCGGCGGCGAGGGACCCGGCCTCGGGCGCGCTCAACTCGACGAAGGTGCCGGCATCTTCGGCGCGGACCGAGGGTGGCGCCTCGAGGCCGACGAAGTCGACCATCGGCTCCTCCGGCACACCGTCCCAGGACCCCTCAATGTAGACGCCTCCGACAATCGTATCGATGCCCGAGATGCCCCGCGTCGAGACCTGCGGGCGCGCAACCCAAAACTGCGCGTCATCGTCCAAGTACGGCGCGATCTCCTGCCCGATCCGGGCATCGACGAGCACTCGCTGCAGATCGAAGCTGAAGTGCAACCGTTCGACGACGCCCACATCGACATCCCGAAAACGCACTGCCGTCTGGCCCGCGACAATGCCCGCCGTCTCCTCGAACGCGATGGTGATCAGGACCCCGCGATCGGAATAGCTGCGCCACGCAATGCCCGCAGAGACCGCCAATGCCAACACCGGCACGAGCCAGACGACCGAGATCCGCGCCCACAAGGGCGGCGGCCGGTCCTCGACCGCCAATGCGTGCGGGGCGTCGCTCACTGGTCCTCCTCGATCGCGTCCCAGATGAGCCTCGGGTCGAAGCTCTGCGCTGCCAGCATCGTGAACACAACCGACAGAGCGAAGCAAGCGGCCGCCGGCCCAGGGTTGACCGACGCCACAAACCCAAGCTGCACCAGCGCTGAGAGGATCGCGACGACGAACACGTCGATCATCGACCAGCGCCCGATGAACTCC
>JBCCWM010000338.1:0-5269 GCA_039193505.1 Pseudomonadota bacterium
CCAACTCCCGGCTCAGCTCCGCGGTCGAAGCTTGCGATCGCTGCATCGCTGCTCTGACGGCGTGCGTGGTCGTGGCGCTGCCATGACGAGCTTGACCCGTAGTGCTTCCTTCCATTCCAACGAATAGATCGCACCATCAAACCATGGGATCAAACACCCAATCGGCGCCGGTCGCCATGTGCGGGTCCGAGGGCCGCTCATGGCGCGACGGCCACCGCGACGGGACGTTGGAGACCCGTTCTGACGGTCCCCGAGCGTCGGCAGGGGTCCTGCTGTCCCGGCGTCCTCGAGCCTCGGACGCCGTCGAGCAAGCCGTGGTCGCCGTGAGCGAGGGGAGCCGTCGGACCGCCATCGGTCCGGGAGACACCGGCGAACGGGATCGCGGGCATTTCGACCCGCAAGAGGACGATCTCGGTCAGGCCCGGGGCATGAGCGGGATTTCGACGTCCTCCGTCTCTAAGCTCTGCCGCAGGATCGACGAACGGGTGAAGGCTGTCCCGGAGCGGCCTCTCGACGGCGCGTGGCTCTCCCTGCGGATGCGACCTGCCCGAAGCTCCGGGAGGGCGGCCGGCTCGGGAGCGTGACCGCCATCGGGCCGGTCGCCGTGACCGCCCATGGCCCGCGAGAGTGTCGGCCTGCGCATCGCTCCCTCCGAGGCGGTCGGGCGATGGCCCTCACCCTTCCGGACACCTGAGCGGCCTCGTCACCCGCGGCATGTCCGGCACCGGGCTCGCGATCTCCGAGACGCCATCTCGCGCAGGACGGCGTGGGCGACGCGGCTGCGGAGCCGCGCCCGCTTCAGGCACACCGCCCTGGCCCATGCCACGCCCGCAGACCGCGGCGGTCGCCGCGGCCGTGCGCCAGGTCTGCGTCCCGCCCGACCGCGCAGCAGCACCCACCGCCTAGCGCTCGCCGACCGCCTCCGCCAAGGCTGGCCGAAGCGCGGCGCGCCGATGGACACCGCCGAGGCGGAGGGGCCCGTCTGAACGGCCGTCCCCAGCCGGCATCGACCTAAGCCGCAGTCCACAACCCAGCCGGAGCGCTCGACCGAAGAGGGAATGCGCAATGCAGATATCGTCGGCCTCGGGCCAACTCACGGACCGGTGGCGGTCATGCCCTCGCTCCCGAACGAGGCTTCGATCGCGCGCCTCCACGACGCCGTCCTCCACGAGCGGCACCATGAAAATGCCCTCAGGCAGTTTCAGGTTGCTTGCCAAGGGTTTCTGCGCGGTGATCCCGATGATCTCCTCCTGCAGGTTCCTGGAGGCCCTTTGGGCGCTCTGATTTGGGGTCGTACATCGGCTTCAGGCTCGCCTCTGCTGCGAAGCGACGCCCGGCGATCTCGATCTCGTAGGTGGAGGCCAGAAGCTCCGCCGCCGGCTCCCCCGGACGGGTGCAGGGCACGTAGCCGAGCCCGATCGCACCGCCAAGCGCATGACCATATCCGCCCGAAGTCAGGAACCCCACAGCCTTGCCGTCCCGGAGGAGCGGTTCGTTGTGGTGGAGATGCGCGCTCGGGTCGGTGAGGCGGAACTGCATCAGCCGCCGCGCGAGCCCTGCCTCCTTCTTTCGGAGGACGGCCTCGCGGCCGATGAACTCTCCCTTGTCGACCTTAACGGCAAAGCCGAGGCCGGCTTCGAGCACATGATCCTCATCGGTGATGTCATGGCCGTAATGGCGGAACGCCTTTTCGAGCCGGCAGCTGTCCATGGCGTGCAGTCCGCAGAGCGTGAGGCTATAGGGCGCGCCGGCCTCCATCACCGCTTCGAACACATGGCCGGCCTGATCGGCCGAAACGTAGATCTCCCAGCCGAGCTCGCCCACATAGGTGACGCGGTGTGCCCGCGCGAGGCCCATGCCGATCTCAATCTCGCGCGCCATGCCGAAGGGATGTGCGTCGTTTGAGAAATCGTTCGGCGAGCAGGCGGCCAAGACGTCGCGCGCCCTCGGCCCCATCAGGGGCAAGACTGCCTCGCCGGAGGTCACGTCGGTGATCACCACGAACCGCTCGCCCACATGCCGCCGCAACCATGCGAGATCCCGCTGGACTGTGGCGGCCGGCACGACCAGCAGGTAGGCGGTCTCCGAGAGGCGCGTGACAGTCAGATCGCACTCGATCCCGCCCCGCTCGTTCAGCATCTGGGTGTAGACGATGCGCCCCGCCGCCACGTCCATCTGCGCGCCGCACACCGTTTGAAGGAAGGAGCAGGCCCCCGGTCCCTCGACCCTGATCTTGCCGAAGGAGGACATGTCGAGCATGCCAACCCCCTCGCGCATCGCCATATGCTCGGTCTTCTGGTTCTGAAACCAGTTCTGGCCGCCCCAGCCGTAGCGATACGCGCGCTCCTGTCCGGGTGTGGCGAACCAGTTCGCGCGCTCCCACCCCGCGGTCTCGCCGAAGACGGCGCCTCTGGCGTCCAGATGGGCGTGGAGGGGCGAGCGGCGGACGCCGCGTGCCGTCTCGGGTTGGCGGAACGGATAGTGATCGGCGTACAGGAGGCCGAGCGTCTCCGTCACCCGCTCCCGCAGATAACGCCGGTTCCGCTGGAAGGGCTGCGCGCGCCGGATGTCGACCTCCCAGAGGTCGAAGGGCGGCGCCCCGTCATGCATCCATTGGGCGAGCGCCATGCCTGCGCCGCCGGAGGACACGATGCCGATCGAGTTGTAGCCCGCCGCGACCCAGTATCCGCCGAGCTCCGGCGCCTCGCCGAGGTAATAGCGGTCGTCCGGTGTGAAGCTCTCGGGGCCGTTGAAGAAGGTGTGGATGCCGGCCTCCGCCAGCATCGGCATGCGATGGACCGCGTCCTCGAGGATCGGCTCGAAATGGTCGAAGTCCTCGGGCAGCTGATCGAAACAGAACGCCTCGGAAATCCCGTCCATGCCCCAGGGTTTGGCGCGCGGCTCGAACGCGCCGAGGAGCATCTTGCCCGCATCTTCCTTATAGTACGCACACTCATCAGGGACCCGCAGGACAGGGAGCTGGCCGAGACCGTCAATGCCTTCGGTGACGATGTAGAAGTGCTCGCACGCGTGGAGCGGCAGACCGACCCCCGACTTCGCCGCCAGATCCCGCGCCCACATGCCCGCGCAATTGACCACAAGATCGGCGGCGATGTGCCCCGTCTCGCCCGCCATCTCCCAGTCGACGCCGGTCACACGGCCACTTTCCGTCGTCACATCCGTGACTTTCACCCCCTCGACGATCCGGGCCCCCCTGTTGCGCGCCCCCCGCGCAAGGGCGAGCGCCACGTTGGCGGGGTCGGCCTGACCGTCCTTCGGCAGCCAGACCCCGGCTGTGACACCGTCGATGTTCAGATGCGGGTAGCGGTCTTGGACCTCAGGGGGCGAGAGCTCCTCCACCTCGACACCGTAGACGCGGGCAATCCCGGCGGAGCGCAGGATCTCTTCCTTCCGGTCCTCGGTCAGCGCGACTGTGATCGAACCGGTCTGCCGAAAGCCGGTGGCAAGGCCCGTCTCGGCCTCAAGCTCGGTGTAGAGGTCGGTCGAGTACTTCGCGAGCCGGGTCAGGTTCTGGCTGCTCCGAAGTTGGCCGATCAGGCCCGCCGCATGCCAGGTCGTCCCGCAGGTGAGCTGTTTGCGCTCCAGCAGCACCACGTCGGTCCAGCCGAGCTTGGCCAGGTGATAGGCAACCGAACAGCCGGACACGCCGCCGCCGATGATGACCACACGAGCGGAGGAGGGGAGGGGGGTCATGGCGCGAAGATCCTTTGCAGTGCGACTGGCGGCGATGTCATCCCTCAAACCCCCAATCGGTCAAGCGGCATCGAGGCCGCAACAGTCGTATCACGGCCAAAACAGCGACACCGGCCGTAGGGGATCGGGTTGGCCTCGGCGGACGCACGGCCAAGCTCCCGGTCCGGGCAAATATTGGCCCGTCGGCAAGAAGGGTGCCCACGACGGTTGCCATGACGGCGCACCGTCCGTTGAAACCGATCCCGACCACCCCATTTCGGAGCGATCGATTGAGGCCCGGTGCCCCGCATCGCGACATCGCAGCCCCGGGCATAGTGTCAACGGGCCGTGGCAAGCCGCGGACAAAGCGTGAGCGCGGTTTCGCGGAGCGCCTGCTTGCCTAGAGTGAGGCCTGATGTGGCGCCAGCCGGACCCTTGTGGCGGCGAGGAAGCTCCCAGGCCATCGGTCGTACCGGAATGCAAGACCTCGGACACGCTTGAGCCGATTGAAGACCCGCTCCACAAAGGTGCGCTGGCGACGGGTCCGGCTCGAGAAGCTCAGGAGACCTTTCAGATGGAGTGGGGCGGGATGCTCGCCCACGCGTCTCGGTCGGCGGCGAAGACCCGGATGGCGTCGGTGTCGCAGGCGAAGTCTCCGAAGAGTGGCGCGCCCGGTCGTGGGGGTGCGATCAGGGCCTGTCCGGCCCGTGCATCGCCGGCTTGGCCTCGCGTCAGGATCTGTCGCCCCTCAGCGTCGACGAGCGCCTGGATCTGCCGCCCCTCGGCGTCGACGAGCGCCTGGATCTAGATCCCTCTACAGGCATTGGTGCGCAATGCCCCGCCGGGCAACGGTCGGACCGTCTCGGGACCCTGCCACGCCCCAATCCCGCCCTCGTTGGGGACGGCGCCATCCGCCAAGGTCGCTCGGACCGATGGCGGACGGCGCAGTGGCGGACGCGCCCGAAGGAGCTGGCGACCGTCACGATGTCAGTGTCGTAAGTCTCTGACAAATATTGCAAGAGTCGGTTTCAGCCACTTTCCTGCCGCAACCAAACACAGCGCTTGGAGAGCCGGGCGCTTGGCACGCACCGTTGCGGCACATCCCGCAACGGTGCCCCGGTTCGGAAGCGCCCGAGGACGGCGTCGATCATGCGACGGTTGTCCACCCGAGGGACGCCGCCGCGGCTTGTTCGGCAGCCGCTGCGGAGTGAGTGCCCCATTCGCATCGAACAGCTCAAGGCGCCGCATCGGAAGGACATCAATTGAAAAGGTTAAAGCAGACAACGGACTTCGGAGGACCCCCCCTTTTGATGGGGCCACGGCCGAGGCCAAAATGTTATGTTCGGGCCAGTGATCTGCGGTCTGTCCCGAAAGTACCGGGACCTGGTGGATACGTGTTGAGCGCCTCTTGCGGTCTGGTGCGATTGGGCTGTGGCTGCCCGATGGTCGTGAACCGCTCCGCATCGGGGACCGTCCGACGCAAGGACCGGTCGAGCCGCTCGCTGTGTCCGGTTTCCCAGGGCGACCCTGGACAGGTGCGGATCGGCTTGGTGACCGCTCGTCGAGGCCGGTTCCG
>JBCCWM010000339.1:0-5259 GCA_039193505.1 Pseudomonadota bacterium
CCCTCGATGTAGTCGATCCCGAGCGCGTCGAGCGCACCGGCGATCCGGACCTTGTCCTCCAGGCTGAAATCGACGCCCTGGCTCTGCTGCCCATCCCGAAGCGTCGTGTCAAAGAGGCTGAGACGCGTCCGGGTCATTGCGCGCGTCCCAGCTTTTCTTCAATCGACGCCATGAACTCCGGCAGCTCTTCTTCTGCGTTTAGGCTGATGGTCTGGCGATGCCACGTGCTCTCGTCCTTGGTGTCTTTTATGCTGATTCCGTGCTCTAGCAGTTTCGCGCGTATTTCGTCGGCAACGGCAAAGTTCTTGTCTCGCTTCGCTTGAAACCGAAGATCGACCAACCGATGAACGACGTCCTTCTCGAAGTCTGTGACGTCCGTTGGCCTCCCGATCAAATGCCCCGGCCCAACCTCCCACTCCCAGTCCCCAAGCTCGGGCTCCAGAAGCCCGATCAGCTGCGCCGAGGCGAGGAGCGCGCCCGGGTCTTCTCGGGCCAAGCGGCGCAGGATCCCGAGCGCCGCGGGGGTGTTGAGGTCGTCAGCCAGCGCTTCGGTGACCGCGGCAGCGGTGGCGGAGGGCTCGATGCCCTTCGTCACCGCCCGCCACCTGCGGAGGGTGGTCTCGGCCTCGTGGGCCTTCGCCTCGGTCCAGTCCATCGGCTTGGAGTAGCGGGTCATCAAAAACACAAACCGGATCACCTCACCCGGCACGCCCCGGTCGAGAAGATCGCGCACGGTGAAAAAATTACCGAGCGATTTCGACATCTTGCGCCCTTCGACCTGAAGCATCTCGTGATGCACCCAGATCTCAGCAAAGGCATGACCGCAGGCCGTCGACTGGGCGATCTCGTTCTCGTGGTGAGGGAATTGCAGGTCCAGCCCACCGCCGTGGATCTGAAACTGGGAGCCCAGATAGCGCTCCGCCATGGCCGAGCATTCAATGTGCCAGCCCGGGCGGCCACGGCCCCAGGGACTGTCCCAGCCAGGCTCGCCGCCGGTCGACGGCTTCCAGAGGACGAAGTCCATCGGGTCGCGCTTCCAGGGCGCGACCTCCACGCGCGCGCCCGCGATCATGTCGTCGAGCGAGCGACGCGAAAGCGCGCCGTACCCCTCGGCACGCCGCACTTCAAAAAGGACGTGACCCTCGGCGACATAGGCGATGTCCTCGGCGATCAGCGTCGCGATCATCGTCTGCATCTCGGCGATGTGGTCGGTGGCGCGAGGCACCTTGTTGGGCACCAGGACGCCGAGCTGTGCCATGTCCTCTTCATACCAGGCGGTGGTCTCGGCCGTGATGTCGCCGATCGACCGCCCGGTCTCCGCCGCCCGCGCGTTGATCTTGTCATCGATGTCCGTGATGTTCCGGACATAGAGCACATTCGCCGCGCCGTGCACGTGCCGGAGCAGGCGAAAGAGCACGTCGAAGACCACCGCCGAGCGGGCATTCCCGAGATGCGCCCGGTCATAGACCGTCGGTCCGCAGACATACATGCCCACCCGACCGGTGGCATCCCGGCGCACCGGGCGGCGACGGCGGCTCATACTGTCGTGGAGCGATATCTCGGTCATGGCGAGGCCCTCAGGTCCGCGGGCGGGCTCGGATGTGTGAGAAACAGAGAGACGCGCCGCAGACGGTTGTCAGCGGATAATGCAAATTCCGAAGGGAACAGCGTACGTCATGCACGCTCTGTGATGCATTCCATCACGAAAAGCAAGTTGTCTCTGTCGCGCGCACGCGGCACCCTTCGGCCTATGTCAAACCTCGCCCAGCAGCTCCCGCCCCTGCCCGCGCTGTCCGCGACCGTGACGGGTCTGAACCCGAGCGGCTCGGATGGGTGGGAGATCCTCCACGAGGCCCGCGGGCTCAAGGCAGCGGGCAAACAGGTGATCGATCTGACCATCGGCGATCACGACCGGGTGACACCCGCAGAGATCCTCGACGCCATGGATGCGAGCGCCCGCGGGGGCCACACCGGCTATGCCGCCGTGCCTGGCACGGACAGTCTCCGAGACGCGATTGCAGAGAGGGTTGCGGCCCGCACAGGCGTGCCGACCCACCGCGCCAACGTGCTGGTGACCGCCGGAGGGCAGGCTGCACTTTTTGCAGCACTCAGGGGCACAGCCTCGAATGGGGACACCGTTCTCTTCGTCGATCCCTACTATGCCACGTATCCCGGGACGATCCGCGGCGTCTCCGCCGTGCCGCACGCGATCGAGGCGCGACCGGACGCCGCCTTCCAACTTGAGGAGCGCGACTTTGGCGGACTGCCGCGGGCTTCGGCCCTCCTCGTCAACACGCCGAACAACCCGACGGGCGTGGTCTACACGCCCGAGACGCTCGACACTGTCGCGGCGCACGTGATCTCGGAGGGCCAGTGGCTGATCTCGGACGAGGTCTATGACGGCCATGTCTGGAACGGTCGCCACGTCTCCCCGCGTGCCCTGCCGGGCATGGCGGAGCGAACGCTTGTGATCGGCTCCATGTCGAAGAGCCACGCGATGACGGGCAGCCGGATCGGCTGGCTCCTCGGGCCGGAGCGCGTGATCGAGCGCCTCGCGGAGCTTCTGACAGTCACGACCTACGGCGTTCCCGGCTTCATCCAAGACGCCGCCGAGGCAGCACTTCGCACCGGCGACGCGATCGAGGCCGATCTCGCGGCCACCTATCGTCGCCGCCGCGACCTCGCACTCGCGGCACTCGAGGGCACGCGGCGCCTCACTGTCGTCCCGCCCGACGGGGCGATGTACATCATGGTCGATGTGCGCCGCACGGGTCTGAGCGGCGACGCTTTCGCTCGGCGCCTCCTCGAGGCGGAGGGCGTTGCCGTCATGCCGGGCGAGAGTTTCGGCCGTGCGGCCGCCGGGCATGTGCGTGTCGCGCTGACCGCCGCCGAGGCGTCCCTGGCGGACGCGCTCGGGCGTCTCTCCGCCTTTGCGGCCGCACAGTGACGGCCGACCGCGGCGCGGCGTTCCGCGCGCTCCACAGACCCGGGGCGCCCTTCGTTCTTGCGAATGCCTGGGATCTCGGCAGCGCTCGGATGCTTGCGGCCCTCGGCGCCGAGGCGATCGCCACGACCTCGTCCGGCTTCGCTTTCACGCTTGGCCGCCCGGATATGGGACATGTCAGCCGGGACGAGATGCTGGGCCACTGCTCCGATCTCGTGTCCGCCGTCAACCTCCCGGTGTCAGGCGATCTGGAGAACGGCTACGGGGATGCGCCCGAAGCCGTCGCCGAGACAGTGCGCCTCGCCCATGAGGCTGGTCTCGCGGGCTGCTCCATTGAAGACGTCGCACCGCCCGGGGGTGCTGCCTATGATCGCACTTTGGCAGTCGAGCGGATCCGCGCGGCCGCTGCCGCCGTCCGGGCCCTGCCCCGGGACTTTGTCCTCGTGGCACGCGCCGACGGTGTGCTGACCAAGGCCTATGGCATGGATGAGGCCCTGATCCGCGTCCGAGCGTTCCGCGAGGCGGGCGCCGAGTGTCTCTACGTGCCTCTCCCCCCCGATCTTGAGGCACTGAGCGCCATAATCGCGGCCGCAGATGGACACCCGGTCAACGCTCTGGCCGCCGGGCCGTTCGCCGCGCTGACGCGAGCCGAGTTCGCCCGCGCCGGCGTCGCCCGCATCTCGCTCGGCGGCGCTTTGGCACGCGCCACCCATGAGGTGATCGCGACATGGGCCGCCGCCATCCGCGAGGACGGTCGTTTCAACGCAACACCGTCGATGAGCGGAGACCTCGTCGACGCACTGCTCACCCAGGCCAAGCACTCTCCCTGACGCGCTCCTTCCACCCTTGCACATCCCTGTGACGGGCGATACGAAGGCGTGCCGTTGGGGAATAGTTTAACGGTAGAACAGCGGACTCTGACTCCGTCAGTCCTGGTTCGAATCCAGGTTCCCCAGCCAGTATTTTTTTCTTTAAAATCAAGTTTCTATTGCCGGACATCAAGCTGAACGGCCGGCCG
Organism: Pseudomonadota bacterium; assembly: GCA_039193505.1. GTDB lineage: Bacteria > Pseudomonadota > Alphaproteobacteria > Rhodobacterales > Rhodobacteraceae > Algicella. The sequence goes on from JBCCWM010000339.1 coordinate 3,963, forward strand.
TGGACGCCGCCCAGTGTGCGCCTGAGCGTGCAATCTCTCTTTGCTACGGAGCGGTTTTCAAGGCTCCGGGGCGCCAGAGAATGCGACACGCGGCCGAAGGCCACGCGCGCGTCCTGCGGCGCAAAACACGCGCTGGAGCGCAGCGGATCCTTTGCCCTGACGGTCAGAGTGGTGCAATTTCACACGCAAAGGTTGCATGAGGCCCTAATGTCAGACGGTTCAAATTCAATCCTAAACGCCCTCGTATCACATCACCGGTCCAAGCTGTCCGAAGCCGCACGGGAGTTCGACGACGACACAGTCCGGAGGGCTGTGGGGATCGACGCGTGGTCGCTCGACGCGTTGGGCCCGGTCCTGAACGACCCACACCGTTTGGCAGCCGTAAACGACGCGGTCGTCGATCACGGAGCGCGCCTGACCCGGACAAAAACGGGCGAACCCCTGCATTGGATGGTTGGACGGGAGGCGTTGGTTGAGGCCTATCTCGCGCATCTCTCCTCGGCAGATGGCCAACGCTGGTCGACGCTCTTTGAGGCGTTGAAGAGATGTGGTCGATGCCACCATGGCGCAGCGCCGAGGAGATCAGGGAGGCGCAACGGACAAAGCACGATCTCGCGGCGAGTGCCGACAAGCTCTTGATGCGACGGCCGATGCCGATTGAGCACTTTGAGCTGTCGGGGGATTGGGAGGAAGCATGCCAATTCTTTGCAACGCCCCATGACCTCATCACCAGGCATCTGCGCAACCGAGCCCTCGACGCGCTGGAGGGCTGCTGGCACCGCGCTTTTGTCGAAGGGCGGATTCTCCTCTTTCGCGAGGAGCACGGGCGTTGGATCTTGGACGCCCCCCATGTTTGGCAGACGTCGCCACCCTTCCCCTGTCGCAGCCTGAGCGATCTTCACGACGCGTTCATTGAGCGACCAGCGGTGGCGCCAACCCCGATGTTGGAAGGGGTCTATGGGGTACGCCGTGCGCTGGGCTGCTTGCCTCTGCGACACGAAACCCTGCGGGCAAGCGAGAGTGCAGGCCCACCTTATGCGCTTCTCTTCTCCAATACATGTGCCCCACTCTCCCAGGATCGGGCGGCTGCCAAAGCGTTGGGCGGTCCACGGTCGCGGAACCGGCGACGAGTGCATCGCGAGGTGCGCGCGTGGTCTCAAGCTGAGATCGCAGCCGGGCGCTCTTGGAACCGAAAAAGACAGCAGGCACTCAAGGACCTTGCCGCAAAGGCCCAGGACGTTTCCGGCGTAAACGGCGGTTGGGGCAACATCGCCGACAACATCTGGGCGGAGGTCGC
>JBCCWM010000340.1:0-5254 GCA_039193505.1 Pseudomonadota bacterium
CGAGATCCGGGCCGGCACGGTCACCGTCAACTGCTACGGCGAGGGCGACATCGCGACGCCCTTCGGCGGCTACAAGCTCTCGGGCTTTGGCGGGCGCGACAACGGCCTCCACGCCCATGACCAGTACACTGAGCTCAAGACAATCTGGATCGACCTGAGCGACCCGCGGGACGGAGACACCTTGGCATGACACCGCTGGACCCAATGCGCGTTCCGCCTCCTTCAGTCAGGATGATGGCCATCCCGGCGCTCTCCACCGCGGGCCGCACCAAAGGGCGCGCGCCGCTTGAGGCGCGCGAGGCACGTCTCCTGCGGGCGCCTGCCGCCGTGCCAAAGCGCCTCGGAGGCAGACGGAGCCCGGGGATCGGGTTGGACGCCGGCGTCCGAGGGCTTGGGGCCACGGGGGTCGGGGCGACAACCCGATGCGCCCCCTCGGTGACAGGTCAACCGCTCGTGATCGCCCGCAAAACCAGCGCGCGCAGCGCTGCCCTTGGGGAGCCGGCGACTGAGCCCAGTGGGATCGCCCTCTTGCACCGGAGACCAGGCCATGAACGTCGCACCTCCTGAGGGCAGCGCACGCCGCGGTGGGCGACGGGCGCGCCGCGAGACCCGGACGGCCGTCAGTCACCACATGCTGCCTGCGTTGAAGCGCCAGCTCCCCTTGGTCGAGCCGATGGACGAGGCACAGATCGCCCGCATCGATGCCGCCTCGATGGAGATCCTCGAGACCGTCGGCGTCCTCTTTCGCGATCCCATAGCGCTCGACGATTGGCGTCGCGCCGGTGCCAAGGTCGACGGCGAGATTGTGTACCTGGATCGTGGCCTCGTGCGGGAGTTGATTGCGTCTATTCCCGCGAGCTTCACGCTCCACGCAAGGAACCCTGCCCGCAGCCTGCCCTTTGGCGGCGATCACGCCATCTTCGTGCCGATGACGGGGGCGCCCTATCTCCGCGACCTGGACGACACGCGCCGGTCACCGACCCTCGACGATCTCGCAAACTTCCACAAGCTCGCCCACATGCTGCCCGCGCTCCACTCGAGCGCGCACCACATCGTGGAGCCCTGCGATCATCCGATCAGCCAGCGCCATCTCAGGATCACCTATTCCTCGATGAAGCACTCGGACAAAACGTTCATGGGGATGACGACAAGCCCCCGGAACGCCGAGGATGTGATGGAGATGTGCGCGATCCTCTTCGGAGAGGAGACGCTCGAGACCCAGGCGGTCGTCACGGGGAACTGCAACGGCAACTCCCCGCTCGTCTGGGACGAGACGATGCTTGGCGCGATGCGCGCCTTTTGCCGGCGGAACCAGCCGGTCCTCTGCTCGCCCTTTGTCCTCGGCGGTGCGAACACACCCGCTTCGGTGGCGCCCGCGGTGGCCCAGCTCAATGCCGAAGCGCTCTCCGCGCTCGCCTACACCCAGGTGATCCGGAAGGGCTGTCCGGCAATCTACGGTCACTACCTCTCGACAGTGTCGATGCGGTCCGGGGCGCCGATGGCCGGCACCCCTGAGATCAGCCTGATGAACTTCATGATCGGGCAGATGGCGCGCCACTACGGGGTGCCGTGGCGAACGTCGAACACCCTCGGCGGGGCCAAGACCTTCGATGCGCAGGCGGGCTATGAAAGTGCGACGACACTTCAGGCAGCGATCTTGTCGGGAGCCAACTACGTCTGGCACTCCGCCGGGTGGAACGAGGCGGGCATGCACTGCTCGATGGCGAAGTTCGTCGTCGATGCGGAGCAATGCGCGATGGCACACCGCATGGGCGAGGGCATTCGGTGGGACGATTTCGACGCGGGGCTTGCGGCCGTGGCCGACATTGGGCCAGGCGGGCACTATCTCGGGCATCCCCACACGTTGGAGAACTTCGAGCGCGCGTTCTTCATGCCGGGCCTCTTCGACAACAACTCGATTGAGCAATGGCAGGCAGAGGGGTCGCAGGAGATCACGGCACGGGCGCTCACGCATGCGAAGGCGCTTTTGGCGGAGTACGAGGAACCGGCTCTCGATCCGGCGACGGACGAGGCGCTTCTCGACTACATCGCCCGGCGTGAGCGCGAGATCCCCGCGCGGGATGCGCTCAATCAGGAGCACTGAGATGGCGCGCGCGAGGGCCGTCGGGGCTGAGCCGCACGGCTCCGCCGGTCTCGCTAGCCCGGCGGTGGACGGTCGGCTGTCCTTGAGGTCCGTGCATGCGCCCGGTGCCGGAGCGCTCCGCAGCGCGGGGCAGCCTTCGAGCCGAGCAGACGCCGCCCAGAGCAGCGCGGAACACACTGTCCATTGCGGTTCCAAGCGGGATCCAGGCCCCAGCACTGTGGACACCCGTGTTGAGTGTCTCACCCAAGGCCAAGCCGTCCCGTGAGTGCTGTCCTCCGCTTGCCAAAGGACCCGGGGCCGGCTGGGTGGAACCGGCTCCTGCCGGATCCGCCGCCGCCCCAGCCGTTGGAAGAGGCGATCACCGCCGATTGGCTGGTGATCGGCGCAGGGTTTGCGGGACTCGCCGCGGCGCGCCGTCTGGCGGAGCTCTGCCCCGGCGACCGGATCGTGATCCTCGAGGCGACGCGTGTCGGGGACGGTCCGGCAGGGCGAAACTCAGGGTTCATGATCGATCTCCCGCATGATCTGAGTTCCGCTGACTATGCGGGCGGCCTCGCCGCCGACCTCGCCCAGACAGAGGGCAACCGCGCGGGCATCGCGTTCGCGCGCGACATGGCCGCGGCGGCCGAGCTGCCGGATGAGGTGTTCGCCGAAACCGGCAAGATCAATGCTGCCGCGACCGAGGCCGGAGAGGCGCACAACCACGCCTATGCCCGGCATCTGGACGCGATGGGGGAGCCTCACATCCATCTCGACGCCGCAGAGATGCGGGCGCGGACGGGGATCGAGTACTATCGGAGCGGGCTCTTCACGCCGGGGACGGTGATGATCCAGCCAGCGGCGTTTGTGCGTGGCGTCGCGGGCTCCCTCCGCTCAAACCGGGTGGCGCTCCATGAACTGAGCCCGGTCACCCGACTGGAACGCAGGGCCGACTGGTGCGCGCATACGCCCAAGGGGCGGGTCACGGCGCCCCGCGTCATCCTCGCCGTGAACGGCCATCTCGAGAGCTTCGGGCATGCAAGCCGAAGGCTCCTCCACGTCTTCACCTATGCCTCCATGACCCGCGAACTGAGCCCGGCGGAGGTCACGCGCCTCGGCGGCCACCGCACTTGGGGGGCGACCCCCGCGGACCCCATGGGCACAACGGTTCGACGGATCGCGGGCGCAGGCGGCGAGCGGATCGTTGTGCGGAACCGCTTCACTCTGGAGCCGTCGATGGAGGTGGACGAAGCGGCCCTCGCCCGGATCACGCGCAGCCACGACCGCGCATTTCGCGCCCGCTTTCCCATGCTCGGCGCCGTGACCATGGAGTATCGCTGGGGCGGACGCCTCTGCCTCAGCCGAAACGGTGTGCAGGTGGTCGGTGAGCTTGACGAGGGCCTCTACTCGGCATGCTGCCAGAACGGTCTCGGCACCGCCAAGGGCACGCATGCAGGCCGCCTTGCCGCCGAGCTCGCCTGCGGGCAGAGTTCGGCGGCCCTGGACCGAGCGCTGGCCGCGGCCGCCCCGGCCCGACTGCCGCCGGGTCCGCTGACCTGGCTTGGAGCCACAGCTCGGATCCGCTGGGGAGAACACCGCGCAGGACGGGAGCGCTGAGCGGCACGAGGCTCGTGCCTCGACGGACCGGGCGCGCGCGGGGGGCTGTGACCTGCGCCCCGCAGCGGAGCGTTCGCGCGCCCCGCCGGACGCCTTGACCCTCGACCTCGGCACCCAACGCGCCAGCGACAGATCGCCAGCGATCCGTCGGAGGGAGGGAGCGTCTATCTTGCGGATCGGCCGGAGCAAACCGTGTCCGACGGCATGGCCCTGCTCGCGCGACCCGGACCGGGAGATGGACTCTCCCCGAGGCCTGAAGGTTGATGAAGCGAAACGGACGCGGGGACAGCTTTCTGGGGAGGTCAGCGACGGTGCTGCTCCTCTGTCGGGGCGGAAGCGACCCGCGCGCGCAGAGCGGGTGGCTCGGATAAGACCCGGGTGCCGACCTCTGGGCTCCGCCTATGCGATCGCGGAGCGTGGGGCCGTGGGCGCGGGACTGCGCAAAGAAACCGAGATCACGGAAAAAGCGTCGACTGTGCGCGCCAGCCACAATTCCCAACGCAGCGCCGTGACCTGACCGATGAAGAATGAGCAATCGTCCAGCTCTCGCTGCCGCCGAAAGTGCGGTGCTGTCCACGCGTTGATGATCGCCATGTGATCATCGGCGGTCTTTGACGTTCCCAAGCAGGGTCTCCGTGGTGTCACGAGCCCAACTGCTGTGGGCCTAGGACGACGCTTAACACCCAGTTTGCTCGATGGCGTGCCGTCGGTGTCCGGGATCGCAGCCACCATGCTAATTCAGAGACTTACGACGGAGTCCGTGCAGTGAACATCGCGTCCTCAAATGACGCCATTGCTGCGCCATCGGTTCAAACACAAGCGCGATTGGGGGCACCCCCACGACTGGGGAGGGTAGATGCGACGCTCCGGCGTCAGCTTGCCCACCAAGACCCATGCAAAGGTCGATGCCGAAGGACAGCTCACTCGGCTGAACCTGGGGCGATCGGGTGCCCGCCGGCCTGTCAGAGAGGAGTATCGCTTGGGGCATGGACCGATCGATCTGCGATCCGGATGTGGACTGAAGCAAGCTTTGGTGTGGCCAAAGCGTTCTCTGATTGGCCGTCACAGCGGGCTGCCAGCCCCGGAAGTGTTTGACCCGCCTGAAGCACCGGTGGACCAAGTTTATCTGCTTGGAGACCGATTTGGAGAAGCTGAAGCAGTCCCGACCGATGACACGCGACGCTATGTTCGTACTTGTCGGCTGACCACCGTTCTTTCCGTGGCTTAAATGTGCGTTGAAGCTCACGGGCACAAGGTCCTGGATATCGACTTGCATAGGCCCGCTCAATATCTTCTACAGGTGTTTGATCCTATGGTTTGATGGTGCGATCCATTCGGAGGAATGGAAGGACGCACTACGGGACAAGTTCGTCGCGGAAGCGCCACGACCGCGCCCGCCGTCGGAGCGGCGACACAGCGATCGCAAGCTTCGACCGCGGAGCTGAGTAGAGAGCTCGGCATCAACCCGAAGACGGTCGCGACGTGGCGGAAGCGACAGTCTGTCGAGGATCTGAAGACCGGTCCCAAGGAGCCTCGCTCAACCGCTCTCGGCGC
>JBCCWM010000341.1:0-5249 GCA_039193505.1 Pseudomonadota bacterium
CCATCAGCCGCGTGAAGATCTCGTCGGCTTCGTCGGCCTGGTTCACCCGCACGCGCAGCAGCGTTCTTGCCTCCGGGTCGAGCGTGGTCTCCCAGAGTTGGTCCGGGTTCATCTCGCCGAGGCCCTTGTAGCGTTGGAGGCTGAGGCCCTTCTCGCCTTCGGCGGTCACCGCATCGAGGAGGCTGAGCGGGCCCTCGATCGCGATCTCCCGCTCCTTTCGGACCAGGGCGGGAAGGCCGTCATATGTCTCGCGCAGGCCTTCCGTCATCTGGCCGAGGCGCCGGGCTTCTGGGCCTCGGAGGATCGGACCGGGCAAGACGCGCACCTCTTCGACGCCGCGGAGCGTACGGAACAGGCGCAGGCCCCGGTCCTGTGTCGGGCGGCCCTGCCAGCCCGTCTCATACTCCGCCGCCACCTGGTCGAGCCGCGCCGCCACGCGATCTGCCGTCCCTTGTGCGTCGGCGTCGAGGACACCCGGACCGAACGCGCCCGCGATGGCGGCCTGTTCGAGGATCGGTCGGGGGTAGAGCGTCGGGAATGCCTCGAGATAGCCCTTGGCCTCCCGCGCTTCCGCGACCACGCGGGCGAGGTCGGCCCCGGCAATCTCCGCCCCGGAGGCCAGCCTCAGGATCGCCCCGTCGAGCCCCTGCTCAATCAGATAGTCGTCGAGTGCCGGGTGGTCCTTCAGATAGACTTCCGACCGCCCCCGGCTGACTTTGAAGAGGGGGGGCTGGGCGATGTAGAGAAACCCGCCCTCGATCAACTCCGGCATTTGACGGAAGAAAAAGGTGAGGAGGAGGGTCCGGATGTGCGCGCCGTCGACATCGGCATCCGTCATTATGATGATCTTGTGGTAGCGGAGCTTCGAGATGTCGAACTCGTCCCGCCCGATCCCAGTTCCGAGCGCCACGACCAGGTTCCCGATCTCCTGACTGGAGAGCATTCGATCGAACCGCGCTCGTTCCACATTCAGGATCTTCCCGCGGAGCGGCAGGACGGCCTGGTTGTGGCGCGAGCGTCCTTGCGAGGCCGAGCCGCCGGCACTGTCGCCCTCCACCAGGAAGAGTTCCCGCTTCTCGGGATCCTTCTCGGAGCACTCCTTCAGTTTGCCCGCAAGGTAGTTGATGTCGTTGGCCACCTTCTTGCGCGTCAGCTCCCGCGCCTTCCGCGCCGCCTCGCGCGCTTGCGCTGCCTCGACGATCTTGGTGACGATGATCCGCGCTTCGCCCGGGTTCTCGTCGAACCACTCGGCGAGCTTTTCGTTCAGCAGCCCCTCGACCGCCGGCCGCACTTCGGAGGAGACCAGCTTGTATTTGTTCTGCGACGAGAATTTCGGGTCCGGCACTTTGACGGAGAGAACGCAGGTCAGCCCCTCCCGCGCGTCATCGCCGGTGAGGGAGACTTTTTCTTTGCGGGCAAGACCCGAAGAGCCCACGTAGTTGTTGATCGTGCGTGTCAACGCGCCGCGAAACCCGGCGATATGCGTGCCCCCATCCGGCTGCGGGATGTTGTTGGTGAAGGGCAGGACGTTCTCGTGGTAGGTGTCGTTCCACCACATCGCGACTTCAATCTGGATCCCGTCCCGCTCCCCCTCGACATAGATCGGCTCGGCAAAGAGCGGCTGTTTGGAGCGATCGAGGAAGCGCACGAACTCCCGCACGCCGCCATCATAGATCATCTCGGTCTCTTGCGGCTCCGCCCCCCGTTCGTCGCGCAGCGCGATGCGGACGCCGGAGTTGAGGAAGGCAAGCTCCCGCAGGCGATGCTCGAGCGTTTTCCAGAGGTAGTTGCGGTCGGAGAACGTGTCGGTGGAGGCGAGGAAGCGCACTTCGGTCCCGCGCTTGCCCTCCGCGTCGCCTGTGACGCGCAAGGGCTCGCTCGTCACGCCGCCCTCGAACCGGGCGAAATGCGCCTTCCCGTCGCGCCAGATCCTGAGCTCCAACCAGTTGGAGAGCGCGTTGACCACCGAGACGCCGACGCCGTGGAGGCCGCCCGACACCTTGTAGGAGTTCTGGTCGAACTTCCCGCCGGCGTGGAGCTGGGTCATGATGACCTCCGCCGCCGAGATCCCCTCTTCCTCGTGGATGCCCACCGGGATCCCGCGTCCGTTGTCGCTGACGCTGACACTCTCGTCAGAGTGGACTGTGACGGTCACAGTGTCCGCGTGACCGGCCAGCGCTTCGTCGATCCCGTTGTCCACAACCTCATAGACCATGTGGTGCAGACCGGAGCCGTCATCGGTGTCCCCGATGTACATGCCGGGACGTTTACGGACTGCCTCCAGCCCCTTCAGAACCTTGATCGAATCGGCGCCGTAGTCGCCGCTTGGCTGCTCTACTCCGGTCATGTTGAACATTCCCTCTTTTGGAGGAGATCCTAATGATTTGCGACGGAATTGTCACGCTCCAGAAAAGGGGATTGCGTCACCGAATCTTTCATTGTTCCAATCGGTTAGCGGGCGCCCAGTCGAAGGGCTGCGAGAGGGGCACTTGTCCCCCTCTGATGTGGATAAGTCTTAGGACAACAGGATCAGCGCGCCGACCCCGATGAGGAGGCCGCCGGCGGACTGATTGGCGCGCCTCAGCGCCTTCGGGCTCTGCAAAAGGGCACGGATCCGGCCCACGAGCAGGGCGAGCAAAACGTTCCCGACAAAGGGCACGATCGCGGAGAGAAGGCAGACCGCCACAATGTCCGCTGTGGTCAGCGCGGTCATGTCAAAGAAGGTCGGCAGGAGACCCATGTAGAAGAGGATCGCCTTAGGGTTGCCAAGGATGACGAGGAGCCCGGCCGAAAAGCCCGCCCAAAGACCAGGGCGCGTGAGGCGCGGGTTTTCGGCAATGGAGCTGTCGGCGTGGCGGATCAGAAGGACGCCCATGACCGTGAAGAGGATCGCGCCCCCAATCCGGAGCACGGTCAGGACATCCTCGTAGACACTCGCAAGAAGCGTGACGCCGAAGATCGCGAGAAGGGGCCAGAACACGTCGCCGATCGCGACGCCGAGGGCAAGCGGCCACGCGGCGGCGAACCCTCCGGAGAGCGCGCGGGCCACCAGCGCGATCCACACCGGGCCGGGTGTCATGAAAAGGATGAAGAGCGCGCCGGCATAAAGCGCGAGGTCTGCGGCGGAGACGGTCATCGGAGGCGCAGTCCCCCCGCCGGATCGAGTGGCCGGACCGAGGTGTCGACCTGTCTCCGCACTGCCCCGTCGGGATCGGCCCGTTTGCCCGAGCAGCCGCCCCCGGGGGCCTCGGCGGGAGAGGCGACGGGAGCCGCGCGGGGTGGCGAGGCGGCCGCGCAATCTGAGGCGAGGACCTGTGCAAAGGTGGTTCGTTCGGCGCCAAGTGCGGACCGATCGGTGGTGTGGGCGGTTGCGTCAAATCGGCCGAGCGCGGGCCCAGGCGGTGCCGTGGTGTTGGATTTCGAGTTCTGCATCCATCCGGGTGCGCCGCAACAGTCGGGCGCGCCCGCGGCATGGACGAGGCCGAGTGTGGTCGTGGTGATCCGCGGCTCCGGAGCACCGTCCTGCGTCGTCATCGCGGGCTCCTTCGCGCGCTCAGTTGGGTGGCTCGGCCCGGACGGTGGAGAGGCCGCCGGTCTCTGACACCGTGTAGCGCACCGCATCCGACCCGAGGTCCGAGAACAGATCGCGGCCGGTGCCCGTCATCCAGGTCTGGGCGCCGAGAGCCGCAACCTCGTCATAGAGGGCAGCGCGCCTGTCGCTGTCAAGATGAGCGGCCACTTCGTCGAGGAGGAGGATCGGCGGCGCGCGCAAATCCTCGGCCAAGGCACGCGCGTTCGCGAGAATGAGGGAGATCAGCAGGGCCTTTTGCTCCCCCGTCGAGGATTGGCGTGCCGGAGTGCCCTTTGCCGCGAACGCCGCGATCAGGTCGGAGCGGTGGGGGCCGGTCAGAGTTCTCCCGGCGGTAAAGTCGCGCGCGCGACCGCGGGCGAGTGCGTCAAGATGAGCCTCCTCGCCCTCGGGGGTGTCCTGGTCCTCAATGGTCAGGGCCGCGGTCGGAAAGGCCGTCTGGGCGGCCGCTTGTGCCTCCGTCAACCGGATGACGGCGGCCTTTCGCCCCCGTTTGATCGACTGGCCGTGCTGGGCGAGTTGCGTCTCGAGGCTCCGGAACCAGCCGTCGTCGCTGATACGGTCCTTCAGCAACCGGTTCCGCTCGCGCATCGCCTTCTCATAGGCCAGCGCTGCGTCAGCATGCTCCGGTGCGAAGCTCATGGCGATGCGGTCGAGGAACCGCCGCCGCTCGGTGGCGCCCTCGAGCCAGAGCCGGTCCATCATGGGGGTCAGCCAGAGGACCCGGAGGCGGCGGGCGAGATCGGTCTGCGCGGCAGGTTTGCCGTCGATCAGCGTTTTGCGGGGCTGGTCGGGCTCCGCCCGAAGTTCGATCTCGTGAGCGCCGGTTGGCGTGCTGAGGTCTGCGCGGACGACCCATCCGAGCGCTTCGGGTTGGCGGATGATCTCCTCGGCTGTGGCCCGCCGGAGGCCGCGGCCGGGGGAGAGGAGAGAGACGGCCTCAAGGAGGTTCGTCTTGCCGGCGCCGTTTGGGCCGAACATCGCAACCGCGCCCGGTCCCGGCGTGAGATCCGCGCTTTTGTGCGAGCGAAAGTGGCTGAGCCGAAGACGTGTGAGAGCGAGGGGCATGGGGCGCGGGCTCTCTCGCTCTCCTTGGGGGTTGGTCTTTGTGGCGGAGGCTGGCCCGCCCTCGGGGCCGCCCCACCCACCCACCCGCGTCCCCGAGGGCGGGCGCGCTTGGTCAGACGCGCATTGGCATGACGACGTAGACCGCGCTTTCGTCGTTTCCCTCGCGCATCAGCGTCGGATCGGCGGGGGAGTTGAACAGGAAAACAGCGTTCTCGCGATCCACTTGATCCGCGATTTCCTGGAGGTATTTGGCATTGAAGCCGATCTCGAGCGGCTCGTCGCCATAGGCCACGGCGAGCTCCTCCTCGGCGGCGCCGCTGTCGGGCGCGTTCACCGAAAGGATGAGGCGGTCCTCGTCGAGGGCGAGTTTGACGGCGCGTGAACGCTCAGACGAGATCGTCGCGACGCGATCGACGGCGCGGGCAAACTCGGTCGCGTCAACCTCGAGGCGCTTGGCGTTCGCCTGCGGGATCACGCGGGCGTAGTCTGGGAAAGAGCCATCGATCACCTTGGAGGTCAGTGTGACCTCGGGCGTGGCAAACCGAATTTTGGTCTCCGACACCGAAACCGCGATCGGCGTGTCGCCCTCAAG
>JBCCWM010000342.1:0-5249 GCA_039193505.1 Pseudomonadota bacterium
ACGACCGTCGTGGAAGAGAACCCGGATCTCCTCAGCGCCGAGGTTCCAGAGCGCCGGCGCATTGCGGGGCACGCGCCGCTCGATGTCGCCTGCGATCCGCTCCCGACCGATCCCCTCGCCCCCTTCGCCGATCCCGAGCGAAAGGCGGTCCGTTGTCCCGAGCTCGTGGTGATGGCAGGTCCCGCAGGAGATGTTCTGGTTTCCCGAGAGGATCTTGTCATAGAAGAGGAGCCGCCCGACCTCCGCCGCCGCCGGATCGACTGGGCGGAAATCGTCGGGCCCGAGCGGTCCGGCGAGGGCGCTTGAGGCCATCCCGAGCGCAAGGCACACTCCACCGAGAAGAGGAGAGATCCGATGCTGAGACTGACCCTGGCCCTTCTGCTTTTGGCCCCTTTCGTCGCCGCCGACATCGAGGATGCGCGCGATCTGATGGAGGCTGGCCGCTTCGAGGAGGCGATGGACGCGCTGCGTCCGGCCGCCCGCTCTGGCAATGCCGATGCAGAGGAGCTCATCGGGATCATGTATGCCATGGGCCTCGGCGTGCCCCGCGACGATGTCCGCGCGTTCGAGTGGTATTTGCGCTCTGCCATGAAGGGGCACCCGGGCGCGCAGTCGGGCGTCGGGTGGTACTACGAAATCGGTCGCGGCATGCCGGCGCCGGACCTCGTCCGGGCCTATCTTTGGTACACGCTTTCGGCAATCGGGGATGATCCGGACGCCGCGATCAGCCTGGAGGAAGTTCAGAAGAAGATGACACCGGAAGAAATCGCCAAGGCGCATGAGTTGATCCAAGACTACCGACCCTGGCTGTTCCCGTTTGAGTGACCTGTCCATTCACGTCACTCCATCGCAGCTCGGGCCTGAGGCGACACCCTGCCCGGTTTCCGCCCGCGGTGGCCACAGCCCGCGATCGGCCCACTCACCTCGGAACCGGAGCGGTTCACACCGTAGAGACTGAGAGGGTCTCGGCCCATGTCGCGCCACCGTCATGCCCCCCGGAGCGCAACGGCGCCGTTGCGCTCCGGAGAAGCCAGATCTGTGGGTCCCGGCCGTAGGAGCTGGCCGGGACCTGTCGCTCAGTTGAGCTCTGAGCCGTAGACGGCTTCGAGGGACGCTTCAGCCTCGGCGACAGCAGCCTCCATCGCAGCGAAGATGTCCTCACCGCCGTCAACATTGGACTTGAACCAGTCATAGACCGGTGCAGCCGCTTCGGCGAAGGCCGCCTTTTCCTCAGGTGTCGGGACATACAGGTCGCCGCCGCCCGCAACGAAATCCTCATAAGCCTGGATCGACTTCCGCTTCGGCGACGCGAAAGTCGCCTGCTGCAGCTGGTAGAACCCGTCGAGGACCACTTTCTTCATGTCGTTGGGCATCGACTGGAACTTGGCATTGTTCATGAACCAGAGCGCGCCCATGTAGGCGTGCCCATCAAGCGTCACATACTGAAGGCCCGCATCCGGGAATTTCATCCCCATAATGTCGGTGATGCCGTTCTTCGACCCTTCGACCACACCTGTCTGGAACGAGGTGAAGAGCTCAGGCCACGGGATAGGCGTCGGCGAGGCGCCGAGCGCGCGGACGAGCTCCTGCGGGAGATCGGCGACCACGGTGCGGATCTTCAGCCCCTCGAGATCGGCGGGTGCCTGGATCCGGCGCACGGTGTTCGCGAAGTTCCGCCAACCGCCGGTGTTGCCGACCGTCATCAGCCGGATCGCGCCGCCCGAGACCTCGAGCACCATCTCCTGCATTTTGGTTATGAGCGGCGAGCCGTTGGCGAGCGCGGCCTCGGCGACCCGGTCATCGGCCATGAGGTAGGGCAGATCGAGCACCTGCACGAAGGGGAAGATGCCCGCCGTGCCGCCGGAGGTGGAGATATAGACGTCGATCGTGCCGTCCGCGACGCCCGACATACACTCCGTCCCGTTGGAGCAAAGCTGCGTGCCGATGAAGGTCTCGACTGCGATGGCGCCGTTCGAAGCCGCCTCGACATATTGCTTGAAGACGTTGAGGCCGTCGGCATCCTCGTCGTTTTCGTTCGAGTTGGCCGTCGCCCGGATCGTGAAATCCTGAGCAGCCGCCACACCGGCTGTGCCAATGAGCGCGGCGAGCGCGACTGTGGCAAGCGTGTTGAAACGCATTTCGTTCCCTCCTGATGGTGCGGCGAGGATCTTGCTCGCCCCCGCCTCCGCTTTGATCAAGCCCGTCTGGCCCGGTGCCGTCAAGGGACGCCGCGCTGTTTCCGCCGTGCCAGCGCGGACGGCTCGAAAGACCTGCCCCTATTGGATGAACCCCGTGAGACGGGGCACGGTCAGGCTGATCGCTGGCACATAGGTGATGAGGAAAATCACCGCCACTTCGACCGCTAGGAACGGCAGTATCGCCTTCGAGATGGTCTCCACCCTCTCCCCCGAGACCGAACTCGCCACAAATAAGACGAGCCCCATTGGCGGAGTGGCGAGCCCCACGGTGAGATTGACGCTCATAATGATCGCAAAGTGCACCGGGTGGACGCCGATATCCGTGAAGATCGGCCCGAGGATCGGCCCGAGGATGATGATCGCGGGGCCCGCGTCGAGGAACATGCCAACAATGAAGAGAAGCATGTTGATGAGGAAAAGAAGCGTCAGCGGGTTCTCGGAGAGCGACAGGATAAAGGCCGCAAGCGTCTCTGGCGCGTGGCTGAGCGAGACAACAGTCTTGAACGCGACCGCAGCGCCAACGAGCAGCAATACAGTGGAGGAGCCGAGCGCCGATTTGAGCAGGATCGCTGGGAGATCCCCGACTTTCATCGAGCGCAGGATGAAAAAGGAAATCAGCACGGCATAGGCCACCGCGATCACGGAGGCCTCTGTCGGTGTGAACACACCGGCCAGGATCCCGCCGAGAATGATGATCGGCGTCTGGAGCGGCACGACCGCACGCTTGTAGACAACACGCACATCCTCGGACATGCGCCGCCGGAGCGCGATGAAGATCCCCTCGGAGAGCCCCGCGGCAACAATCAGGCGGAGCCACCAGGGCACGTTTGCGCCAAGGCTCCCCGCAATAAATCCAATGAGAACAGAGAGCACGGCGATCATGTTGACCCGCGCAAGCGCCCGCGAGATCAGGTTCTCAACGGGCGTGATCGATTGGCCCTTTTTCACGATCCGCTCGGCCTTGGGAAGGTCGTAGCGGTCGGCCAAAAGCCGGACCATCACCATCAGCCCGACGCCCACCATGATCCCCGGCACGATCCCGGCCAGAAACAGCGCCGCAACCGATTCGCCCATGACATAGGCGTAGATGATCATGATGCCGGAGGGCGGAATGATCGGACCGATCACCGACGACGCCGCCGTGACCGCCGCCGCGAACTTCCGGCTGTAGCCGTTCTTCTCCATGGCCGGGATCAGCGTCGAACCGAGCGCAGACGTGTCGGCCACCGCAGACCCTGAGAGACCGGCAAAGAGGATGGAGGAGAGGATGTTCACATGCGCAAGCCCACCCCGGAGATGCCCCATGATCGCCTGGCTGAACTCCACCAGACGGAGTGTGATGCCCCCCCGGTTCATGATCTCGCCCGCGAGCATAAAGAACGGCAGTGCCATCAGCGGAAAACTGTCCATCCCGTTGTAGACATTGCGGTAAAGCGTGATCAGCTGATTGCCCTGCCCGTCCATCCAAAGAAGAATGCCGGGCGCCACGAGAAGGGCGAAGAAGACGGGCATCCCGATCATCAGAAGAATGAGGAACGCGGGCAGAAACCAAATCAGCATCAGTCAGCTCCCGCCGCCATCATGTGAGGGTCGTCCGGCAATGCCCGGTTCGGATCGAGGAGCGTCAGGACAGTGCGGAGCATCAACTCAAGGGTCACAACGGTCATCAAGCAGCAGCCCACCCAAAGGGATGCGAACATGTATTTTTTGGCCACTTTCGTCCACTCCCACGCGACCTCGAAGGTCGCAAAGGTCACGTCGAACGGCACCCAGAGCGAGGGCGAGGCGAAGCGACCTCCAAAGCCCGTGATCTCGCGCCAGCCGAGTTGCACGCCGAGCGCGAGCACGAGAAGCGCAAGCGTCAGAATGACCAAATTGAGGAGGAGGCCAGGCACCCGCGGCAGGGCTCGCGGCACCATGTCAATCGCAACGAAGCCGCCCCAGCGGAGCGCGGACGGCGCGGCCAACCCTGTCATCCACAGCATCAGAAAGCGGGCGAGCTCCTCGGTCCAATTGGGCGCGGCATTGAACCCGTAACGCATCACCACCTGGTGGAGGATCGTCAGAACCATCAGTCCGAGCGCGATCCAGGCGAGACCGCGTCCGATGAGGAGCACAACGGAAAGACCTGCCGCAAGCCCGCGATAGGCCGCCCAAAGGTACGCCAATGCCCCCTCCCCGGAAGCGCGCCCGGCAGACCCGGGCGTCATGTTAGGTAGATGCTGGGCGATTGGTGCTGCCGCTGTCAAGCGACGTGGTGCCGGCACCTGTCCAGTTCTCCGAGCACTGGGGCGGGGCACCCGTCCTTCCTTTGTGTCCAGGCGCTGCAGAACCCGCGGCCGGGACTGCCCGTCAGCGGAACGTCAAGAGGCCCCAGACATCGGACAGGCGACCCCGGCCGCAACCGGAGAGAGGCCCTCAGCGCCTCCGGATCGTCAACACCACCAGCCCGACATCGACGGGTGGCGCCGCCATGCGTCGGGATGGGTGCACATCGGCGCGACCTGACGATGCCGAGGCAGGGTCCCAAAATCGTCTTCAGCCGGCCCCTTCGGACGCACTTGGCGCTTGGCTGCGCCAGCCGAGGATCGGCAACGCTGCTTGACAAGTCCGGAATTGCCACGCCCCTTCGCCGCCACTTGGATGCCGGGAGGACCTCGCGATGATCGTTGTGGGCGGTGAGAACTTGATCGACCTGATAGAAGAGGGTGGAACGCCCGGCGCGCCGCTCTACCGGGCAGCGGTCGGTGGGTCACCCTTGAACACGGCCAAGGCAGCCGCGCGCCAAGAGGTGCCGGTCGGCTACCTCACGCCCGTGTCCTCCGACACGCTCGGGCGTCTTGTTGCCGAAGATCTCAACCGCGATGCCGTGCGCGTCCTTGCACCCGCATCCGATCGTCCGACCTCGCTTGCGGTCGTCTCCTTCAACGATGGTCAGCCGGCCTACCAGTTCTACCGTGAGAACACAGCCGAGCGTGACGTGAACGAGGTGGGCCTCGCCGCCGCCCTCCCCGACGAGACCGACATGCTCTACGTGGGCTCGTTGGCGCT
>JBCCWM010000343.1:0-5225 GCA_039193505.1 Pseudomonadota bacterium
GAAACCGACGGCACCTGTGCGAAAGGCCATTGGTGCTGCGCAGCGCGTGAGTGGTACCTTGTACACGTTTTTCAAACGGCCCAGGTGCTATGGAGGGCGAGATCCGAACAGCCGCACGGAGCAAGCGTCTGGAACAGTTGAGCCACCTTGTGCCAACGCCGTCGCTCGACGCCGTTGTCCAAGTTCTTGCCCTTCTGGACAGCCCCGCCGCCGTCGTCGACGGCAGCGGCGTCTTGCTCGCGGCCAATGCGGCCTTCGAGACCGTCGTCCTCGGTGACAGCGCCAACCGGTCGCGCATCAAGCTCTTTGACGGCAAGCAGCCCGACACTGACGCCGCACGCACCATGCTGTCGATTGACGGTCGCGAGGTTGAGTGTCGGTTGTCTCGGTTCATGGTCGGCGCCGCGCCCGCATACATCGTGCATGCGGTGGGTGAAGGGTTCAGCGGGCGGCGCCTGCGCCGGCTGATGGATCGCCTCGAACTCGGGTTTTGGGAGTATGACGTCGCAACTGGGACGTTCCTCGCAAATGACGCGTGGCGTCGGTTGCGCGGTCTCGACCCCTCCGCGCCGATCCATGTCAGCAATGGGCGGTGGGCGGAGGCGATCCATCCTGATGACCGAGACCGGCTTGTCGGTCTCTACGAGGCGCAACGGATCGGCGGCGTCACCCATGCCAACATTCAGTACCGCCATTGGCACAGCGCGAACAGGTGGGTCTGGATCCTTTGCCGGACCCATACAGTCGGCTGCGATGCAGGTGGACGCCCGACGCGCATTGTCGGGGTGGACACAGAAATCACGGATCTCAAGGAGATGGAGGCGGCATCCGCCTATTTCGCGGAGAAACTGCGGCTTGCCGTTGAAGTGGCGGGCCTCGGGATTTTTGAGTTCGATCGGGAGACAGCGACAGTCCACTGGGACGACCGGATGCTGGAGATCTACGGCGTTGACGACGGTCGCAATCACCGCAGCGGCACCTTTTGGGAGAGCCATGTCCACCCTGAGGATCGCGTGGAGCTGGTGGCCTATGCGGAGGCGTGCCAGGCCTCTGAACAGGACTTTGCGCGGGACTACAGAATTGTGCGCCCGGACGGAGACGTGCGCCATATCCGCAGCCTGGCGCGCCAGGTGCGATCCTCGACCCTCGGCAGCAAACTCGTCGGGGTCAACATCGACATCACCGAGGATACGCTCCGGAGCGAGGAGTTGGAGGCAGCGAGGCGCCGGTTCGAACACGAGTCCACGCATGACGCTCTGACAGGTCTCGGCAACCGCAGACACCTCGACGAGCATCGCGACGCTCTCTTCGCGCGGCTCTCACCTGATGGCAGCTACGCTGTGGTTCTGATCGACCTCGATCACTTCAAAGCGCTCAACGACGAGTACGGCCATCCTGCCGGCGATGCGGCGCTGACCGCCGTGGCCAGTCGAATAGCGCACATTGTGGCCCCGCACGGCAAGGCCTTCCGCGCCGGCGGCGACGAGTTCGCGGTGATCCTCGAGCCGGCACCCTCGGCGGCGCGGGTTGCACTTCTCTGTGAGGATTTGATCGCCGCGCTGACCGAGCCCTTTGAGTACAACGGGCAAAGCTGCCGCGTCGGCGCAAGCATCGGGCACGCCACGGGGCACGGCCCTCCGTCGGAGGCTGCCGATGTGTTTCTCGAGGCGGACAGGGCGCTTTACGCCGCAAAGAACGCCGGCCGATCCTGTTATCGCGCGGCCGAGGACCTCCCCGAGACGCCCGAAGTGGTCCCGGCATGCATCGACCGGGATTTGGCAAAGGCCATAGATCAGGGTGAGATCACCTGCGTCTACCAGCCTCAATACAGTCCGCGCGGCGGTGTCCTGGTGGGGGCGGAGGCGCTCGCGCGGTGGATCTCGCCGACGCGTGGCATGGTGTCGCCGGCGCAGTTTCTCGGGCGCGCCAAAGAGGCCGGCTACATCTCCGCTGTGGATCGGGCTGTGTTCGAGACTGTGATCCGCCAGCAGACGGAGTGGGAAGGGGCCGGGATTTCTGTGCCAGCCACGTCGGTCAATGTCTCAAAGACGCGGCTCCGGGACATGCATCTGCCAAATCAAATCGGCGAGCTCGAGACCCATCATCGGCTTGCATTTGAGCTGACCGAGACGTCGTTGTTTGACGATCTTGAGGCGTCCGTGCGCGCCGCGCTCGATGCGATCCGTGCGGCGGGGATTGGCATTGATCTTGACGATTTCGGCTCAGGCCACGCCTCTGTCCTGGCGCTGCAGAACATCCAACCCGACCGGATCAAGATCTCGCGCAGGCTGGTGGCCTCTGTTCTTGACGCCCCGCACCGGGTCCGTGTCGTGCAGGCCCTGGCAACCATAGCCCGCGCCGAAGGGTGCGCTGTCGTGCTCGAGGGCGTCGAGACAGAGCGCCACATGACGGCGCTTGAGGCGGTCGAGTGCGATGCCCTTCAGGGGTTTGCTCTCGGAGAGCCGATGGGACGCGACGTCTTCACAGCCCTCTTGCGGAGCCGAGGCACGCGCACCGCCCGGCGCTAGTGCGCGACGCTCCTCCCGCGTGTCTCCGGGTCAAGCAGGAACGTGCCGATTATGCACCATCGGCACTGTCCAGATTTGCTTCCTCGAAATAGTAGAGTACCAATATCCCAATAGGAGAGGGTACGAAGCCAAGCACTGGTCCTTCCAGTGCCAGAAACTTCCGAAAAAAAGGCTCTCTTCCGTGTCAGGTTTGTGTTGTGCTCTCCGCGATGTGCGCGTGTTTCTAGTAATCCGCTGTTTTGGCCGGCTCTCCCCCTGACATATTTCATTAACCCGCCCCTATCGGGCGCCGAGCTGTGAGATCCGATCGTGCCGACGTACTCCTCTCCTCTGTCGACCCTTGATGTTACCGTACGCGACAGCTGGGACACGGGCATGGTTGTCGACATGACTCTGTCTGCCGACACCGCCGTGCCGGGCTGGACCCTTGCGTTCCAGTATTCGGGCGACATCGTCAACATTTGGAATGCTGAGATCGTGTCGCAGACTGGCGACACATATGTCGTCCGCGGCATGGGCGACATGAGCTCGGTCTCGGCGGGGGGAAGCGCGAGCTTTGGCTTTCAGGGCAGCGGCGCCTCGACCGAGATCACTCCCCTGACGCTCAACGATGTGGCCTTTGACGGCGTCGATGTCACGCCCGCGCCAATGCCAGAGATGCCAATGGACGACATGCCGGACATGCCCATGGACGGCATGGGCGATGACCACACGGGTCACGACCACGGCGATCACGATCATGGCGGCATGACGAGCGGCGATTACATCGACATCAACACGTTCGGCTCGTTCCACGGCTCGAGCAGCCACACAGAGCACCAGGATCTCGAAGGGGGCCGGACTGCGATCACGACCGAGGCGCTGGAGGCCTACAACGATCTCCGCGGCTATTTCGGCCTCGATCCGCTCGGTCTGACGACGGTCGGGCAGTGGGCCTTTGACAACAATCTCACCAACAACAGCGACGCCTACGGCGACGATCTCTCCGGTGTCGGACTTTACTACGCGATGCAAGGCGCCAAGGTTGGATGGATCCGGGACGATGCGTTCGACCCCCAAATCCTGGCCGACATTCAGCGGACCGCACGTCTTGGCGCCCCGGCCGAGGTTCTCGCAATGGTCGAGGCCTATGGCCATCAGGGGTTCGCCGAGTATCTGACGGCGAACGACCTCTTCGACACCTTCCTCAACACACTGAAGATGGAGCCGCATTATGGCGGCTGGATGCATGGTCGGGTGCATGGAGGCATGGTCTTCCCCGATGGCTCTGGTGCGCGGGCGCATGACGTCAACCACCTGACGGTGCTCAGCCACGACCAGACCCAGCCCTTCATGAACGACACGTTCGACTGGCCGCAATGGTCGGCGCTCGATGTGCCCGAGCAGGACGTGATTGACTACTTTCAGGCCATGGTGACCCTCGGCGATCCACTCGGAAATGAGATCCCGGCCGGAACTGTGGGTCCGGCGCCAACGCCCAGCCCCCCCCCAGATCCCGCGCCTGTTGAGCCCGACACGGACCCGGTCGAGGAGGCCCATGCCGGCGTCGAGGCCGTCGGCGATCTGGCTGCCACCATCGCGGCGCATGCCGCCTCGCATGCCGGTATGACGATCACACCTGACGGCTCGGGCGAGGCCATGGGTGGCGCCGGCAACGAGCTCATCCAAGGCGACGGCGCCAGCAACCAGATCTATGCCGCCGGCGGCTCCGACATCGTCCTCGGCGGCGGCGGGACCGATGAGATCGATGGCGGTGCCCGCGCGGACGAGCTCTCGGGCGAGGGCGGCGACGACCGGATCTTTGGGGGGCACGGGTTTGACACGATCTCCGGCGGCGAGGGCGATGACTGGCTGAATGGCGGCATCGGACGCGACACCATCTATGGCGGTGGCGGTAACGACATCCTGATTGGCAATGGTCTTCAGGACCTTCTGATGGGCGGGGCCGGCGACGATGACCTCCGCGGCGGAGCCCGCGAAGATGTGCTGATCGCTGATGCCGGCAGCGACACGCTGAGGGGGGAGCGCGGGGCGGACCACTTCGTTTTCGACGAGGCGCTCGGCGCGGAGGTCGCAGCCATCCTCGATTTCGATGCGTCGCTCGATGTACTGGTGATCGGACCCGATGGCGGCGCGGATGCGCTCGCGACGTTCCAGGCAGGTGCGGTGCAGTCGGGCTCGGACGTGGTCTACACCGCCTCGGGCGGTGCAACGCTGACGATCACGGACACGGACCTCTCGGCCTTCGACGCGGACCACTTCGCCACGCTCGCCGACGCGTTTGCTATGCTCTGAGCGCTCGACGCGCTCAATCTGGTGGGCGGCGAACTCCAAGCGCACCACACTGATCGGACGATGTGTGGACGCCTCGTCGGGAAAGGTCCCGGCGAGTTCGGAAGCCTTCACCGCCGTGTTGAGGCGTTCGATCGGGTGGGTCCTGCTTGCTGTGGGTTTGGCGCGAGGTGGACATGTCGGCCAAGATATCTTGGGTGCTCTCATCCGTTTAGAGCGGACCCCTACCGGTCTGGATCGCAGCCGCAGGCGCTGAAGCGGTTGGCGCATTCGTCCGGCGTGAAGGCGTCGGCGATCCGGCCGATGGCGGAGCAGAGGCCCTCGGTGGTGGGCTCGGCGGCCTGTCGAAGAAGCGCCTTGGGCTTGGCGAAGGCGGTCCTCGACGGGGTTGACGTCCGGGCTGTC
>JBCCWM010000344.1:0-5222 GCA_039193505.1 Pseudomonadota bacterium
CGGATGCGCTCGACATGTTGCGCGGCACGGTGTCGTCGCTCGACCGGGTCGGGCAGGTGGTTCATGTCGCGGTTCACATGGACGACGCGCTCAACGTGCGCCTCGAAGTGCATCGGGAGAAGATCTCGGGACGGGGTTTGGAACCGGGCGCTGAGGTCGATCTGGCCTGGCGACCCGACAGAACGACAATCGTACTCGACGCCGCCTGAGGCGTCTGCGCGGATCATGCCCCCAACGGTCTGAGGTCGGGGCAAACTGGGGAGAGGGGACCTCTGAGCATGCTGGACCGACAGCGCGGCAGCCGCCTTGCGGTCTGCCACAGGGATCTTTGTGGCCGAACGGCACGTGCCCGTGCCGCTGCAATGGCGGGAACGGGTTGGTGATGGCCGCCGAGGAGTTCATCGGTGCCTCGGCCGCCACCATCGGAGGGGCACTCGCACGTGGCCAGCTCGACGCAGTGGCCTTCACGGAGTGCTTGCTGGAGCGCATTGCGGCGCAGACCTCGCCCGTGTTTCTCAAGGCAACCGCTGCGCGCGCCCTCGCGGAGGCGGAGGCCGCCCGGGTGAGGCTGAAGGCGGGCCGGCCGCGCTCGGCGCTCGACGGCGTGCCGATCGCCTGGAAGGACTTGATCGACATGAAGGGCGAGGTCACGACCGCGGCCTCGGATCTCCGCCGGGACGCGCCGGTGGCAGAGCGCGACGCTCCGATCGTTGCGCATGCGGCATCGGCCGGCATGGTGAGCCTTGGGAAGCTGAACCTGACGGAGTTCGCCTTTTCCGGCATCGGGCTCAATCCGCATTTCGGCACACCGCTGAACCCCTGCGCAACGGGCGCGGCGCGGGTGCCGGGGGGGTCATCCTCCGGGTCGGGCGTTGCGGTCGCATCGGGGCTCGCGCCGATTGCCATCGGAACCGACACCGGTGGGTCGGTCCGGGTCCCGGCGGCCTTCAACGGTGTCGTGGGGTACAAATGTTCCGAAGGCCGGATCGAGACGGCGGGCGTCTTTGCGCTGTCCCGGACGCTCGACACGGTCGGGCCTCTGGCGCGGACTGTCGAGGATTGCGTTCTGGCCGACCAGGTCCTGCGCGGTGCCGTGGGAGACTTCGTTCCGCGCGCGCGTCTCTCGGACCTCTCCATTTTTGTGCCCGAGAGCGTGGTTCTGGAGGCGCTCGAACCGGAGGTCGCGGCAAATTTCGAAGCGACGCTTGAAAGGCTTGCGGCCGCAGGCGTTTCGATCGCGCGCGGGCCGCTGGCGGAGTTCGAGGAGGCCGCCCGGCTTGTCGCCGAGATCGGGTCGATTGTCGCGGCGGAGGCTTATGCCGAACACGAGGCCTTGGTCGATGGCCCGCAGCGGTCTCGCATCGACCGTCGCGTCGTGTCCCGGATCGAGCTTGGCAAATCGATGTCGGCGGTCGGTCTTCTGCGCCTCCAAAAGGCGCGCGCCGCTGCGATCCAGAGCCTCTCCTCCCGGATGGGCAACGCCCTCTTTGCCATGCCGACAACGCCCCATGTGGCCCCGGAACGCGCGCCGCTGGAGGCCGATGACGCGGTCTTTCACCGAGTGAACGTCAAGTCGCTTCGCAACACAGCGATCGGCAATTTTCTGAACCTGCCCGGTGTGGCCATTCCCGATGGCACCGGGGCCGCGGGGATGCCGACGAGTGTCCAGATCTCGGCAACCGGCAACCAGGACACCGCCCTGCTGAGCGCAGCGCTGGCGCTCGAGCCCTTCATTCGCGGCGATGCCGCATGAGACAGACCGGAATACAAAGAGGAGCGAACAGATGATACGTGTAGGAGTTGATGTCGGCGGAACGTTCACCGACATCGTGCTGGAACGCACGAAGGCCGGGGGCGACGACGGTCAGCAGGTCGTCGTGACCAAAGTTCCCTCGACCCCGCACGATCAGTCCGAAGGTGTGACAACAGGCGTCCTGCAGGTTTGCGGTATGGCGGGGATCGAACCCGGCGACATCGACATGCTCTTTCACGGCACAACGGTCGCGACGAACATGGTGATCGAGCGCAAAGGGGCGGAGGTGGGCATGCTCACCACCCGGGGCTTTCGCGATATCATGCACATGGCCCGCCACAAGCGCCCGCACAACTTCTCGCTGCAGTTCGATGTGCCGTGGCAGTCGAAGCCTCTGGTCAAGCGACGCAACCGCCTGCCGATCACGGAGCGCCTGATGCCGCCAACGGGCGAGGTCGAAGTGCCGCTGAACGAGGCCGAGGTGCGCGAGGCAGCGGAACTCCTGAAAAAGCGCGGCGTCGACGCGGTGATTGTCGGGTTCCTCTTTTCGTTCCTCAACGACAGCCACGAGAAACGCGCAGTCGAGATCCTGCGCGAGGTCATGCCGGACGCCTTCATCTGCGCGTCATCCGAAGTGGTGAATGTGATCCGGGAGTACGAGCGGTTCTCGTCGACCGCCATGAACGCTTATATCGGCCCGAAAACGGCGCTCTACCTCAATCGTCTGGAGAGCCGCCTCCGCGAGAACGGGATCGCGTGTCCGGTTCGGATCATGCAGTCGAACGGCGGGATCTCGACGGTCGCGCAATCGGCGACGTTGCCGATCGGTCTGCTGCTGTCCGGACCGGCCGGCGGTGTGATCGGCGGCAAGTGGACCGGCGAGCATTGCGACACCGGCAATGTGATCACCATCGACATCGGCGGAACCTCGGCGGACATCTCGGTGATCCAGGACGGTGAGCTTCGCATCAAAAACCCGCGCGACACCGAGGTCGCCAGCCTGCCCGTCCTGGCCCCGATGATCGACATCGACGCCATCGGCGCGGGCGGCGGCTCCATTGCCTATATCGACGAAGGCGGCGCCTTCCGGGTGGGTCCCCGGTCGGCTGGGGCGGTTCCGGGACCGGCCTGCTACGGGCGCGGCGGGACCGAGCCGACGGTCACGGACGCACAGGTCGTCCTCGGGCGGCTCGATCCGGAGCGGTTCCTCGGCGGCGACCTCTCCATCGACAGGAGCCTTGCCGAGAAGGCGATCCAGGAGCACATTGCCGACCCGCTCGGCATGTCCGTGACCGAAGCCGCGCTCGGCATTCTCAAGATCATCAACAACAACATGGCGCTCGCGATCAACGCGAACTCCGTGGCCAAGGGGATCGACCCGCGCAGTTTTTCGCTGATGGGATTTGGCGGTGCCGGGCCGCTCCACGCGGTGGCTTTGGGCGAGATGATACAGGCCAAGGCCGTGATCTCGCCGCTGCAGCCGGGGATCACAGCGGCGATGGGCCTCCTGGTGACGGACCTGAAATACGAGTACACACGCTCTGTCCTGCAGACGATGAACGATGCCGATGACGCTGCGTTGGCAAAGATCAATGCCATCGTCGATGAGCTGACGGCGGAGGCGGATGCCCAGCTTGATGCCGACGGCATTCCCGCCGACGCGCGCACCTATGACAAAATCATGGAGTGCCGTTACCTCGGGCAAGGGTTCGAGTTGCGCGCCGAGATGCCCGAGGGCCCGATCACGCAAGAGAACAAGCAGCGGGTCATCGACAGCTTCTTCGAGGTTCACAAGGAAGCCTACGGCCACGCCTTTCGCGATCAGATCACCGAGGGGGTGACGCTGCGGGTCGTTGCATCGGCCGAGGTCGACCAGTTGCGTCTGCCCAATGTCGCCCTGGGCGGACGGTCCGATCCCGGCGAGGCGCTGCTTTATTCCAGCGACACGGTGTTCGATGACGGGTCCGCGCTCGCCACACCCCGCTTCGACCGCGAGAAACTGCTGGCCGACGACAGCATCCGCGGCCCGGCCATCATCACACAACACAACTCCACAACGATCGTGCCGCCGGGCTACGTCGCCACCGTCCTCGGTCATGGCGACATCCGCATTGCACAAGCCTAAGAGGAGCGTCCCATGACCAAAGATCTCGATCCCATCACCCTGCAGGTTGTCGGCGGCGCATTGCATTCCATCGCCGAGCAAATGGGCAACGTCCTCTACCGCATGTCCTATTCCTCGATCATCCGGGAAAGCCAGGACCTTGGCGCGGGGCTGTTCGACACGGAGTACAACACGCTCTGCGAGTCGGATTCGACGCCGATGCACATCGGCTCGCTGCCGGGCTACCTCAGAGGCATCGAACAGAGCGTGACGCTCGGGGACTGGAAGCCCGGCGATTGCGTCATCCACAATCACCCCTACAAGGGCGCGTCGCACTCCCCCGACATCGCCATCGTCATGCCCGTATTCTTTGAGGGAGAGCTCGTGGGCTTTTCCGCCAACACCGCACACCATGTCGACATCGGTGCAGCCACACCCGGCCTCATCATCGACGTGCCCGATGTCTGGGCCGAGGGCATGCTGCTCGACGGGGTGAAGCTCTACAACGAGGGCGTGCGCAACGAGGATCTCTGGAAGTACATCCGTGATAACACGCGCGTCCCCGGTCTTGTGATGGGCGATCTCGAAGCTCAGATCGCGTCGGCGGAGCTCGGCGTGCGGCGGTTCGAGGAACTGATTGCCAAATACGGCAAGGCGACGGTGATCCAGGCCACCAAGCAACTGATGGACTACACCGAGCGGCGCATGCGGGCCGAGATTGCGAAGATCCCCGATGGCGAGTACTTCGCCGAGGGCTTCCTCGACGATGATGGGCGCAATCGCGAGACGCGCCTGCCGGTCAAGGTCTGCGTGCGGATCAAGGGCGACAGCGCAGAGATCGACCTGACGGGGTCGTCCCCGCAGGTGCCGACGGCCTTCAACGTGCCCTTCGACGGGTCGACCAAGGTGGCGGCCTTCTTCGTGTTCCGCGCGATGTTGCTCGACACCTACACAGCCACCGATGACATCCCCGCCAATGAGGGGTCGTTCCGCCCGATCAGCGTCATCGCGCCGGAAGGGTGCATCTTCAACCCGATTGCGCCCGCGGCCGCCGAGGCGCGGTTCTGCCAGATCCAGCGCATGTCCGATCTGGTGATCAAGGCGCTTGCGCCGGTCATTCCGGACAAGGTCACGGCCGGAAATTCCGCGACGCTCTCCTTTGCGGCCTATTCCGGCGTGCGTCCGAACGGCGAGTATTGGGTCTTTCTCGAGGTGAACGAGGCTGCGATGGGCGGCCGGCCGGCATCGGACGGGCCCGACACGGTCGAGGAGCTGATGCGCAACACCCGCAACAACCCGCTCGAAGATCTCGGCATGCACCTGCCGCTGATCTGCGACCGATACGAGGTCCGCGATGACGTGCCC
>JBCCWM010000345.1:0-5216 GCA_039193505.1 Pseudomonadota bacterium
ACGGGCGAGCGGGGCATGGCCGCGACGATCGGCGTGCCTGCGTCGGAGGCCAGTCGAGTGTCGAGGTCGAGGGGGATGTCGCCGAGGAAGTCGAGGCCGCGGCGCTCCGCCTCCGTTCGCGCGCCGTCATGGCCAAAAATATGCTCCTCATGCCCACATTTGGGGCAGATATAGGTCGACATGTTCTCGATCATGCCGATCACAGGCACGCGCAACTTGTCGAACATGTTGAGGGCCTTGCGTGCATCGAGAAGCGCGATGTCCTGGGGCGTCGACACCACGATCGCGCCGGTCACCTCCGACTTCTGCGCAAGCGTCATCTGCACATCCCCTGTGCCGGGAGGAAGGTCGACGATGAGAATGTCGAGTTTGCCCCATTGCACCTGGCCGAGCATTTGCTGCAAGGCGCCCATCAGCATCGGGCCGCGCCAGACAACGGCCTCGTCTTCTTTGGTCATCAGACCGAGCGACATCAGCGTCACGCCATGGTTCTTGAGGGGAAGAATGGTCTTGCCATCGGGGCTCGCCGGGCGGCCGGTGATGCCCAACATGCGGGGCTGCGACGGCCCATAGACATCCGCATCGAGCAGGCCGACCCGTCGCCCGAGGGCAGCCAGAGCAACGGCGAGGTTTGCGGACACCGTCGACTTTCCGACCCCCCCTTTGCCGGAGGCGACGGCCACAATCCGCTCAACGCCCGGCACTTTGGCAGGCCCTTGGGACGGCGTCGGGTGGCGGCCGATCTTCAGATCGGGCGGCTTTGGCTTCGTGTGGGTCGTCATCGCAGCCATCACCTTCTCGACGCCCGGCAATGCCTCGAGCCGCGCCACAGCGGCCGCACGCACAGGCTCGAGCGCTGCCGCAGCAGTCTGGTCGGCCACCTCCATCACAAAGCGGATTGCGCCACCCTCTATGGTCAGTGCGCGCACCAGATCGGCGCTCACGATGTCCGTCCCGCTCACCGGATCGGTCAGTGCGCGCAGCTCCGCCAGAACACGGTCGCGCGGAACGTTCATGTGCCCTCGCTCGGGCCGATCTCGCCCTCGACCGTGTGAACGAGGTCGAGCCCGTCGATCGTCAAGACCACGCGCACCCCCACCGGCGCCTCGAGCCCGCCCTTCTCGCGGATCGCAGCCTCGATCGCCTGCTGCGAGGTGACGCCCACCTGCTTCAGGAACTTGCGCATCGACATGTTGACGGCGTCATCGCTCACGGCGGTCCTCCCCAGGCCTGTTCAGGCTGCTTATCTGGTCATATGTTGGGAGGCAAAAGCGGCAAGGCAAGATCCTGAGGCACGACAACCGGGACGCCCCGGTGTCGCCGTGCGCCGCCATCGCTTGGGGAGGCGTCATGACAGAACCAGTAACGCTGATTTTCGGTGTGGGTCCCGGCAATGGGATGGCCTTCGCTCGACGCTTTGCTAGCGGCGGGCACCGGGTTGCACTGGCCGCGCGCGACGGGACACGGATGGAGGCTGCGGCTGCGGAGATCCCTGGCGCGCGCGGCTACGCCTGCGATGTCGGCGACGGCGTTGCGGTGGCCGAGACGGTGGCGTCGGCGAGCCGCGACCTCGGTGCACCGACCGTTCTTGTCTACAACGCCGGGTCTGGCGCCTGGGGCACGGCGGACCAAATCACGCCCGAGGATCTCCAGCGCAACATGGACATCAACGCCACAGGCCTCCTCCGCGCGGCGCAGGCGGTCCTCCCGGGCATGCGCTCGGCCGGTGGCGGGACGATCCTCGTTGTCGGCGCCGGCGCGGCGCTCCGCGGCCGGGCGGGCACGATCGCCTTTGCCGCAGGAAAAGCCGCGCAACGGTCCGTCGCGCAATCGCTTGCCCGCCATCTTGGACCCGAGGGCATCCATGTGGCCTATCTGGTGATCGACGGGGTGATCGACATCCCCGCCACGCGCACCCGGATGCCCGATGCACCCGACGAGGTCTTCCTGAAGCCCGCAGCGATCGCTGAGGCGGGCTGGATGCTCGCCCACCAAGATCGGAGCGCATGGACGTTCGAGCTCGATCTGCGGCCGAATGTGGAAAAGTGGTAGCGCAACGGTCCCGCACGCGCTCTGCGCCGGTGCGATGAAATGAGAACAATAAAGGGCAGAGCGGCATGGACTGGGACAAGTTGCGGATTTTCCACGCGGTTGCGGGCGCGGGCTCGCTGACCCATGCGGGGGACACGCTGCATCTCAGCCAATCCGCCGTCAGCCGCCAGATACGCGCGCTCGAGGAGAGCGTGGGCGCCACGCTCTTTCATCGCCACGCGCGCGGTCTGATCCTGACCGAGCAGGGGGAGCTCCTGTTCGAGGCGACCCAGGCGATGAGCAAGCGGCTCGACACCGCGGAGGCACGGATTCGCGATTCGGCCGAGGGGATTTACGGTGAACTCCGCGTGACGTCGACCATCGGCTTCGGAACGCTCTGGCTCGCACCCCGCCTCCCGAAGCTCTACGCGGCCTATCCGACGCTCAAGATCGACCTGATCCTCGAAGAGCGTGTGCTCGATCTGCCCATGCGTGAGGCCGACCTTGCCATCCGGATGAAGGAGCCGAGCCAGGCCGACCTCGTCCGCCGGCGCCTGATGGAGGTGCGGATGCAGTTTTTCGCCTCGGCGGAGTATCTGGAGCAGAGCGGCACGCCCACCACGGTCGACGACCTCGTCCACCACCGAATTGTCGCGCAATCCGTCGCCAGTCGGCAGGTCAGCGAGGGCATGAATTGGATTGCGCCTTTTTTATCAGCAAAGCCCGACAGCCTTTTGACCGTCAATAATTATTTCGGGATCCTTCAAGCCGTGCGTCACGGTCTCGGGATCGGTGCGCTGCCGAATTATGTGGCACTTGATGTGCCCGAATTGATTCGGGTCCTGCCCCATGAGGAAAGCAAGACGATTCCCGTATATTTGGCCTATCCGGAAGAGCTGCGTCAGTCGCGTCGAGTTGCGGCATTCCGTGACTTTATGCTCACAGAGATCAATGACTACAAGAAAAAGTACCAACTCGAGGTTGAGCGTGGAGGTGCCGCTCCCGCATAAGGTTGTGTCATTTCTGCCGTCATGCAGTTTTGCGATGGCCGATATGCAGTGCACGCGCTTGCAACATGTGCAGGTGCGGCCTAGCTCTAGATGTGAAGGCGCGAGCCTTCACCTCCCTGTTGGACTAGGCCGGCCTGTGAGCCGGCCTTTTTTTTGGCCGGCCTGCACCCGGAGCCAATCGACGAGCGCCGTGACGCCCTCGCGCTGGGGCCCCGGCCGATGCACCACCCAATAGCCGCCGGACGGACGCTCCGCCTCCCAATACACACGAAGCCGGCCGGTCGCCAGATCGTCCGCAACAAAAACGCGCGCGGCGGTCGCGAGGCCATGCCCTTCGCGGAGAAGCTCTCGAATGAGATGGCCGGGCACTTCTGTGACCTTTGCCCGTGCACCGACATCCAGCCCGACGGACTGGAACCAGCGCCAGATCTCCTGCGAGCCGAGCTCCTCGAACCACGGCAGGGACAGGAGATCCTTGGGCGTCACGTGAAAATCCGCGGGCAGAAGGTCGGGCCCGCCCACAATCACAAAATCCGAGGGCTGGAGGAGGCTCGCCTCGAGACCGTCCCACGCCCCGTCCCCGTAGCGCACGGCCACATCGGCGGCGCCCGCGGCGATGTCGACAATTGCTCCGGTGGGGTGCACGACCAGATCGTGCTGCGGGTACCGGGTTCTGAAGTCGCCGTATCGGGGCATGAACCAGTAGGACGCGAACATGGGTGTCATGGTCACGCGCACGGGCCGCGCCGCAGCGTCGGCTGAGGCCCGCTCCACCGCATCGGCAATCGTGCCGAACGCGCGCGAGAGGGCATCCGCCAGCTCCCGCCCCACCTCGGTCGGAACCATGCCCCGCCCCACCCGCTCGATCAGGGTCGACCCGATCTCCCGCTCGAGCGCCCGAACCTGTTGCCCGATCGCGGCGGGCGTCACGTTCAACTCGCGCGCCGCGGCCGAGAAGGACGCCCCCCGAGCGGCGGCCTCAAACGCCCTGAGTTGTGAGAGCGAGGGCAGGCGGCTCCAATCCATATGAAATCTCAGCTATCAGTTTGAAAATCTTCCTGACTCGATTCTGCGCATCCTGACAAGCATATTCTCCTCATCAACGCTGAAGAGGATGAAAGCCGTGCTTCCAATCTTTGCCGCTGCAATGCATGTCGCCACTCGCACCAAACCGCCGGCGCCGCCTGCGCCGCGCCCCCGTTGAGGAGGTCTCCCATGGTTCAGATGTACCACGACGCGCTGCGCGCGCCCTCTCCGCTCCAGCGTCTTGAGGAGGAGCGGCGGCGGACCTTCGCGCCCCGTCCGACCGTGCCCCGCGGTCGCTGATCCCTTGTCCTCTGGTGCCGCGCGCCGTAAGCGTCGCGCCGGAGGACAGCAATGCACCCTGAGATCACACCAGAGCTCGTCGCCGCGCACGGCCTCTCGGAGGACGAGTACGGGCGGATCCTGCGCCTGCTGAACCGGCCGCCCTCCTTCACGGAGCTCGGCATCTTCTCGGCGATGTGGAACGAGCACTGTTCCTACAAGTCCTCAAAAAAGTGGCTCCGCACGCTGCCGACCGAGGGCCCTCAGGTGATCTGCGGGCCGGGCGAGAACGCGGGCGTCGTCGACATCGGCGACGGGCTTGCGGTGGTCTTCAAGATGGAGAGCCACAACCACCCTTCTTTCATTGAGCCCTATCAAGGCGCTGCGACCGGTGTCGGCGGGATCCTCCGCGATGTGTTCACCATGGGCGCACGGCCGATGGCGTGCCTCAACGCGCTCTCCTTCGGGGCGCCGGAGCATCCGCGGACCGGGCGCCTCCTCTCCGGCGTGGTCGCTGGGATCGGCGGCTACGGCAACGCCTTCGGCGTGCCGACGGTTGGCGGCGAGCTTCGCTTCGATGCAGCCTATAACGGCAACTGCCTCGTGAATGCGATGGCCGTGGGCATCGTCCGAGCCGACGCGATCTTTTACTCGGCGGCGAGCGGGGTGGGGCGCCCGGTGGTCTATCTCGGCGCGAAGACGGGGCGCGACGGTGTCGGTGGTGCGACCATGGCCTCTGCCGAGTTCGGCTCGAACGCGGAGGAGAAGCGCCCGACCGTCCAGGTGGGCGATCCGTTCACCGAGAAGCGGCTGCTGGAGGCCTGTCTTGAGTTGATGGCCTCGGGCGCTGTCATTTCGATCCAGGACATG
>JBCCWM010000346.1:0-5207 GCA_039193505.1 Pseudomonadota bacterium
CGCGGCCGGTGCCGTCCAGTTGAGCGCGCGATCGCGCTCGGCCTCCGACAAGCCCACATCTTTCAATTGCGCCTCCGACAGTGCGGCCAACTCGCGCTTTGCGCGATAGGCGGCATCCGCGGCGATCAGGGCAGACACGATACGGTGAAGCACCGTGCCGCGGCGCGGCCGATGCAAGGGTCCGGCGAAACGGGCAAGAGTAGCCATGATGTTCTCCATTGCATTCGAGTTCCTGATGCGCTGGCGATCTGCATCACCAACGTTGATGAATATCGTGCGCCGTGTTAGATAATGGAAATGAATGTTTCGCCACTTGATCATCACGGATGGTGATATGCCTCGAAACTTGGATCTAACGGCTCTCCGCGCTTTCGTCACTGTCGCCGAAACCGGGGGTGTGACCCGCGCTGCCGGCCAGCTCAACTTGACGCAATCGGCGGTGTCGATGCAGCTCAAGCGACTTGAGCAATCGCTCGGCCAACCTTTGATCGACCGGGGCGGGCGCGGCGTCGCGCTCACCGCGCAGGGGGAGCAGCTCCTCTCCTACGGTCGGCGGATGTTGGCGCTGAATGACGAAGTGTGGGCGCGGATGCAAGGGGAGGATTTCGAGGGTGAGCTTCGCTTCGGCGTGCCCCATGACATCATTTATCCCCATGTGCCGATGGTGCTCCGCCGGATGTCGGTGGAGTATCCAAGGGTCCGGGTGGAGCTCCTCTCCTCCTACACGACCCACTTGAAGTCGCTCTTCGAGCGCGGCGAGGTCGACGTCATCATGACGACGGAGGTCGAGCTCGATCGTGCGGGGGAGACGCTGGCTTCTGACCCGTTGATCTGGGTTGGCGCGCCCGCGGGCACGGCCTGGCGCCAGCGCCCGCTGCGCATCGCGTTCGAGCGGCACTGCATCTTTCGGGGCTTCGTGCTGAAGGCGCTCGACGAGGCGGGCATCGATTGGGACATGGTCGTGCACTCAAACAGCACACGCACGATCGATGCGACCGTGTCGGCTGATCTGGCGGTCCACGCAAACATTGCCGGGAACGCGGCGCCGCACTTGGCCCGGATCGAGCATGGCGGCGCGCTGCCGAGGCTTCCAGAGTTCCGGATCAACATGTACCGGAACGAGCGGGGCGACAAACCCTATGTCGAGGCGCTCTGCGACTTCGTGCGCGATGCCTACGGCGCGTCTGTGATGCCGCAAGCGGCAGAATAGGGCTCAGGCTTTGGCCCCATCTATTGGCTTCGCAGGGATCCTGATGCCGTGATCTCACGGATGAAGTCTCAGCGGTCTGCCAGCTCTTGCTGCCGAAGATGCGGGGCTTGGTGATCTTTGCCGGGTGACCCACGGCAGTTTTTTTCGTTTCAGAACAGCGCGTCCAGGGAACGACGTGCCCGACCGCCACGGACCCCAGACGACTTTGCTTGCTGGCGCGCCGCCGGTGTCTCGGATCGCAGCCTTGTCTCTCGATCAGATGCCTACGACGGGGACATCGCGGCATCCTCGGATGAACCATTGCTGCTCCATTGAGTCAAGAAAACGGGCGAACTGGGCCCCTCCCAAAAGAGGAGATGGTGGCGCGTGACGCTCCCGCGGCGGCTCGACAACCAAGATCTACTTACGGGGCGATTCCGAAGGACGGCGCAGGCGACGCACCACTTGGACATGACGTGTTCCGCATCGTACGCTCCAGATCGACACTGATCGTAGAAAGGGCGCATGACATCCCGCGTCATCCGCAAGGACAGCTTCAGCGACTCCACATGGGTTTCCAGGCAGCGCAAGCTGGTCGACCGGTCCTTCAGCCGGGTCAGACACCACCAATGACCGGACCCTGCTATAACCGCAAATTGGAGCACGTCCGAGCTGCCCTCAATCCGCATCTGGGTTGCAGATCCATCAGGCCACGCTCTAGCCTGTCACGGCCCAACCGTCGCGCCTTGCGTCCGCCACGGCTTCTCGCGCGGTTGCGCTGGCGCGAGCGGCATGAACGCCGCCGAAAAAGACACTCGGCTCGGGGAAGACACGTGCCTCCGGGTCTTCTGCAAGCAAAGTCTCGCGCCATGCCTCGCCTCCTGTGTCCTCAAACGAAAGGCGACCGGCTTCGGCGTGGAGGCGCGGGCCGGCGATCGCGCTCTCAAGTACTGCGCCGCGGTCGATGAGGGCAAGCGAGACGGTGGTGAGGGCGCTCCGGATCCGGCTCGACCCGCCTGAGCCGAGCGCGACGGCTTCCGCGCCTCGGCGCAAGATGGTCGGGCACATCATCGTAGAGAGGCGCGTGTCCGGCGCCCAGGAGAGCGGTCCGCCCGGCAAAAGGTCCTCCTCGCCAAGCATGTTGTTGGGCATGATGCCGGTGCCCGGCAGCATCCGACCGCATCCCTCACCGTTCGAGAGCGTCAGCGCCGCAATGGCGCCCGCGCCGTCGATTACTGAGATATGCGTGGTCCCACGGATGGCTGCGGGGGCCGCGAGCGCCTCCTGGAGGCTGCGGGCCAAGGCCGGAAAGGCTGCCGCGAACTCAGCAGCGGTGTCGAAGGTCCGCCGTATTCGGTCGATTTCCGCGAAGCCGCGCGCGATCTCTGCCGGATCGGGATCTGGCGGCAGTGCGGAGAGGGCGAGGGCGATCGAAAGTCCGCCGAGGCTCGGGCTCGGGTTGAGCGCAACGGTGGTGCCTCGGCGTGTGACGGTCAACGCCGCCCGCTCTGCAGGGGCCGCCCGGTCCAGCGGCCCGATATGGTGGCCCGGGAGATCGCGGAGGAGCGCGGCGATCTCGCCGTCCGTCACGAACCGCGCGCCCTCATGCGAGAGAACGTCCAGGACATCGCCGAGGGCCGGGTTCGCGAACCGAGCGCCGGAGCCAAGGAGGGCGCCCTCTGCCATGAAGAGATCCCGCGACGCCTGGTCTGCCATGAGAATGGGCGCGACCAGCGTGACCAACTTGGCCTGGAGCGCGCTCAATTCGTGGCCCTCACGGGCGTGTCGGATGGCCGGCGCCAGCAGGTCGGCGAGCGGAACGCGCCCCGCCTGGGCCTGGGCCGACAGGAGCATCGGGATCAGGCAGGGCACGGCGATGGTGGCTGCGCCGATGTGGAAGTCCTGGGTGTCAGCCCCGAAATCCACGGTGATGGTCTCTAGGTCGAGATCGGCCTCACTCCGCTTTGCCCTTGGCGTCTTCGGCACACCATCCAGATAGACCGGTGCCCGGCCGGGATCTGCCACCGCCATCACTCCAGCGCCGAGCGGGCCGGAGAGCACGGGTTCCACCACGAAGGCCGCGAAGGCGGCGGCCACCGCCGCATCGACGGCGGTGCCGCCGGCGCGGAGCATGTCCTCGGCCGCCTCCGCCGTCAGACGGTGACCTGCAGCGACGGCGAAGGGCAGGGGCTCAGCCCTCGGCGCCGACCGCTTCGGCGATCACGGCGTCGTCGACAGCGTCCTCGTACTGCGCGAAGTTCTCGGCAAACATCGCGACGAGCCTCCGCGCTGCCGCGTCATAGGCGGCGCCGTCGGCCCATGTGCTCCGCGGGTCGAGGAGGCCGGGCGCCACACCTGGCATCGCCACGGGAACGTCGAAACCGAAATGCGGATCACGTCGGAACTGCCCTTGTCCAAGGCTTCCGTCGAGGGCGGAGCTGAGAAGCGCGCGGGTCGCCTGGATCGGCATCCGCTCGCCAGTCCCATAGGCGCCTCCGGTCCAGCCGGTGTTGACCAGCCAGCAGGTTGCGCCATGGCGCGCAATCTTATCCCGGAGGAGCGCCCCATAGACTTTGGGCTCGCGCGGCATGAACGGCGCGCCGAAGCACGTGGAGAAGGTCGGTTGCGGCTCGGTCACACCTTTCTCGGTGCCCGCCACTTTCGACGTGAAGCCAGACAAGAAGTGATACATGGCTTGCGCCGGCGTCAGCCGCGCAATCGGCGGCAAGACGCCGAAAGCATCGCAAGTCAGCATGATCACGTTCTTCGGATGCCCGCCCCGTGCCGTCTCGGAGGCGTTCGCGATGTACTCCATCGGATAGGCACAGCGCATGTTAGCCGTCAGGCTCGAGTCTTGGAAATCCAGTTCCTTGGTGTGCGGGTCGTAGACCATGTTCTCGATCACAGTCGCGAACTTGGAGGTCGTGCCGTATATCTCGGGCTCTGCCTTGGGGTCGAGGTCGATGGTCTTGGCGTAGCACCCGCCCTCGAAGTTGAACGTGCCCTCCTCGGACCAGCCGTGTTCGTCATCGCCGATCAGAACCCGCGATGGGTCGGCGGAGAGCGTGGTTTTGCCCGTGCCGGAAAGACCGAAGAAGATCGCGACATCGTCCGGATCGTCGGGTGCGTGGTTGGCCGAGCAGTGCATCGGCATCACGCCACGCTCCGGCAAGAGATAGTTGAGGAGCGAGAAAACGGATTTCTTGTTCTCCCCCGCATAGGACGTGCCGGCAATCAGGATCATGCGCTGCTCGAACGAGACGGCGATGACCGTCTCCGATCGACAGCCATGGCGTGCCGGGTCGGCCAGGAAGCTTGGGCAGTTGAGGATCGTGAACTCCGGCGCGAAGCTTGCGAGCTCCTCGAGCGCAGGGCGACGGAGGAGATGGCGGATGAAGAGGCCGTGCCAGGCTAGCTCGGTGATCACGCGCACGTTGAGCCGGTGCATCGGGTCGGCGCCGGCATAGAGGTCCTGGACGAAGAGCTCCTGCTCGGCCGCATGCGCCTCGAGATCGGTGCGGAGGCGCTCGAACGCGTCGGGCGCCATGGGTGCGTTGTTGTCCCACCAGACATGGGCGGCGACCGACGGCTCGCGCACGACAAACTTGTCCTTGGGCGACCGGCCCGTGTGTTTGCCGGTCTCAACAAGCATCGTGCCGCCCCGTCCGAGGCGCCCCTCGCCCCGGCAGAGCGCCGCCTCAATTAGGGCAGTTTCGTCATAATTGACATGAAGGTCGGACTTATCGGCGAACGCGGCCGGCAAAGTCGCCCGGTTGACCAGGACATGCGCCATCAGCGAGCAGTCTCCCGTTGTCGAATGCGCGCCCAAATTTCCGGTTGGGCTCGCATTGTCTCCCCTCAAGCAACGCACAACACTAAGAAGGGCCATTTCTTAGCGAATTCGGCACCGGAACGACCGAATCTTTCGCGTCCGTCACGTCGCAGCTTATTACCATGGTCTGTGTGCTGTGATAGACAGATATGCGGCCTTTCCATGGTTTCGACGTGTTTTCTGCAA
>JBCCWM010000347.1:0-5150 GCA_039193505.1 Pseudomonadota bacterium
GGGGGTGGGGGCCTGGTGCACGGCGTTTTGGCACTAAAACATTTATTTGGTGGGTATGTGGACGTTTTACTCCCCGGATTTTTGGCTTTGGGGGGGGGATGGCCCCCCCCCGCCGCACGCCGCCCCGGACGGGGGCTCCCACCCACCCACCCCCGCCCCCGACCGACCCGTCGCGCGGCGGGGGCTCCTCCCGGGTGAACCAGTGACTGATCAGACCGCCTTGTTGTCAGGTGATCTCGCGCCGCCGCGGCGCGAGGCGCGGCTTAGCACGCTCTCGGATCACATTTCGGGGTGGCTTCTGGCCGGGCCGCTGGTGATCGTGTTGCTGTTGTTCCTGCTGGTGCCGATCGGGATGATCGTCACGGTCAGCTTCTGGGGGGCGACGGAGTTCTCCATCTACCCGGCCTTTCAGTTCGACAACTATCAGTTTTTGCTGACCTCGGATGTGACCTATCGGGTGTTCTGGAAGACATTCGTCTACGCCGTCACGACATGGGCGCTGACGCTCGCGATCGGGTTTACGGTCGCTTACTTCCTGGCGTTTTGCGTTCCGTCGCTGACATGGCAGATTGCGCTCTTTCTTCTGTGCACGATCCCGTTTTGGACGTCGAACATCATTCGGATGATCTCCTGGATCCCGTTTCTCGGTCGAAATGGGATCGCGAACCAGACGCTGATCGATCTCGGGCTCATCTCGGAGCCGCTGGAGTGGCTGCTCTTTTCCGACTTCGCGGTCGTGCTCGCCTTCGTGCATCTCTACACACTGTTCATGGTGGTCCCGATCTTCAACACGATGATGCGCATCGACCGAAGCTTGATTGAGGCGGCGCGGGATGCCGGGGCGTCGGGCCTTCAGATCCTCTGGAACGTGATCGTTCCGCTGACCAAGCCCGGGATCATGATCGGCTCAATTTTCGTCGTGACGCTGGTGATGGGGGATTTCGTGACAGTTCGGTTCATGAGCGGCAGTCAGTCTGCGAATGTCGGGCGGCTGATCTCGAACGATGTCAGTCTCTTGCAGTATCCGTCGGCGGCTGCGACGGCGGTCGTGCTTTTGTCGACCGTGCTCCTGATCATTGCGGTGATGCTCCGCTTTGTCGACATCCGGAGGGAGCTCTGATGCGCCTCTCGACCGTGCTCCTCGGGGTGTTTTTCGGGCTCTTTGTTCTCTTTCTCTACGGTCCGATCATCACTATTGGGATCTTGTCGTTCCAGGGCGAGGGCGGCGGGCTGACCTTTCCGATGCGGGGCGTGTCGCTTCACTGGTTTCGCGAGCTCTTCGAGCAGCAGGCCGTGGGGGACATCTGGGGGGCGTTTCGCCGGTCCTTTGCGCTTGGCCTGATGGTTATGGTGACGACGATTGTCGTCTCGGTCGCGGCGGGGCTTGCCTTTCGGAAGCGCTTTCTGGGCGCCTCCGCGGTGTTTTACGTCGTTGTCGCATCGCTCGTTATCCCGTCGATTCTGGTCTCCCTGGGTGTTGGGCTCATTTTCAGCCAGCTCGGGTGGGAGGTGCACTGGTCGACCTCGGGCTACGGCTCGCAGCTCACCTGGACGCTGCCGTTCGGGCTCTTGATCATGCTGGCGGTCTTCAACCGGTTCGACCGCGCCTATGAGGAGGCGGCGCGGGATCTGGGAGCCTCGCCCTGGCAGACCTTCGCGCATGTGGTCTTGCCGATCATTGCGCCGGCGCTGATCGGGGTCGCGCTCTTCGGGTTCACTCTGTCCTATGATGAGTTCGCGCGGACGCTTTTGACGGCGGGGAGCTACAACACGTTGCCGCTCGAGATCTTCGGGATGACAACAACGGAGACGACGCCGGTTCTCTATGCCCTTGGGACCCTCACGACGGTGTTCTCCTTTTTCGTGATTTCGCTCTGCCTCGGCTTTGTTCTGTTTGCGCGCGCGAGGCGCGCACGGCGCGGGTCGGATGCCGGCAAGGGGCTCGTGTGAGGCTTCTGGTCGTCAATCCGAACGCGACCGCCAGCATGACCGAGACCATTGCAGCGGCGGCGCGAGGAGCCCTCCCCGAGGGGGAGATCCTGGCGCGGACGAATGCCGCGGGGCCGCCGGCAATCCAAGGGCCCGAGGATGGTGCGGCGGCGATCCCCGGGTTTCTGAACGAGCTTCGCGCCGGGATCGCGGAGGGCGCGGACGCCGGCATCGTGGCCTGCTTCGACGATGTCGGTCTTCTCGAGGCGCGGGCGGAAACGGCATTTCCCATCGTGGGTCTTTGTGAGGCGGCGTGCCACGCGGCGATGCTGACCGGGCGGCCCTACAGCGTCGTGACCACCCTTGCCGTCGCGATCCCGGTGATCGAGGCCAACATCGAGCGCTACGGTGTCGGCGCCTCTTGTCGCCGGGTGCGGGCGGCGGGAGTGCCCGTTCTCGCGCTCGAAGACCCGGAGAGCGGCGCGGCGGAGCGGGTCTCAGATGAGATCGAACGCGCACTTGCGGAGGACGGGGCGGGTGCGATCGTCCTCGGCTGTGCCGGGATGGCGGATCTCGCCGCGGATCTCTCGGCCCGCCACGGCGTTCCGGTCATTGACGGCGTTGTTGCGGCGACAGGCATGGCAGCGACGCTCATTCGTATCCTGCTCCCGCTGACACATGCGTCCTGATCATACCCGCTTTGCGGGAGTGCGCCTTGTTACACTCCGTTAAGTGCCCATAATTTACTCACATCAGACGCGCAGATCACGGCGCGCCTGAAGTCAAAGGACCCACAGCAATGATCGCTTTCACCTCCGCCTCGCCGGCGGTCCGTTCTCTGCGCCTTACTGCGCTCACCAAATTCTTTGCCGCCGCCCGCCATGAAATCGCTGTGCGGCGCACGGTCGCCGCCCTCGGAGACCTGACCGACACCGAGCTCGCCGATCTGGGCCTCGAGCGCTGGAACTTGCGTCAGGCTGCCGAAGACGCTGTCGCGGGCCGCCCGCGCTGATCGATCAATACGCAAGCGCGCGGAGGCCGGGCCAGTTCTCGTCCCCCGTGCGCATGCTGCCGCGGATGTCCTCCGCCCAGCGGTTCTGCGCTGCCACTGTGTAGTGGAAAAAGAGCCGCCCGTTGACCATCACCCAGACGGTCGGGTCGCTGATCCTCAGAAAGCCGCGTGTGACGCCCTCGGCGCAGAAACCGCCATACTCGGGCTGGAACCGTTCGGGATCTTCCAGGAAGACCTCGCGGCTCCGCTCGGTTTCGAACCGCCATCGGGCGCCATCCCAGCTCGCCTCGTGCTGCAGCGACCCACGGATGGCGACTTCATCTTCGAAATAGGCAACGGGATCGTACCCGCGAAGCGCCACGCCCTCGCCGTTGAGGTAGTATCGTTCCGTTGCGTGTGCGCCAAAGGGAATTGCGGCGAGGAGCGCGAGGCTCCGCCGGCGGGTGATTAGGGTCATCTTATCGGACCTTTTTTGACTGCTCTGGCGCAAGTCTAGCCGAAAGTCCCCTCGAGATCAGTCGAAAATGTCTTCGATCTCGTCGACGATGTCCTTGGCAAGCCGCACAAAGCGTTTCAGGCCGTTCTGCGACTTCCGCCGCTTCGGCGGCCGCGATCGCTTCGTGTCCGGCTCGTGGACACGTTTTGGTGCCTCAGGCTCCCGCCGGGGCAGGGGTTTCATGTTGTGAAGGAGCGCGCCGCAGGCCCGGCACGAAAGTTCGTGACGCGTGTCTCCTGTCAGCTTCAGAACCGACCGCGTTCCACAATAGCAGCATGTGGCAATCTTCGGCTCCGGCCTCACCGCGATGCCTCGTAGAGAGCCACTGCGGCGGCGTTGGACACATTGAGGGAGGCAAACCCCGCGGCCGCGTCGATCCTGGCGAGCATGTCGCATGTCTCTCGTGTGAGCTGACGGAGACCCGGGCCCTCGGCGCCGAACACCAGACCGAGGGGCACACCTTGCGCCCGCTTCGCAGCCTCGGAGAGAGGCATCTGTCCGGTGTCGTCCAGCCCAATGAGGACATAACCCATATCGCGGAGCGCACCCAACGCCGCAGCCAAATTCGGGACACGCAGGTAGGGCTGGCGTTCGAGGGCTCCCGAGGCCGCTTTTGCGAGCGAACCTGTCTCAGGCGCCGCGTGCCGGGTCGGTGCGATGACGGCCCTTGCCCCAAAGACCTCAGCCGAGCGGAGGATTGCGCCCACGTTGTGTGGATCGCTGACCCGGTCGAGGAGCACCACGCGCGGCGCGCCCGTCCCCGGTCGACACGTTTCCGACACGCTCCCCCAGGTGAGGGGCGCAGCCTCGAGCGCCGCCCCCTGGTGCACGGACCCCGGATCAAGAGGTGCAGGGAACCGGCGCGGATCCGAAATGTCGATCTGAAGACCTGCGCGCTCTAGCGCCGGGCCAAGCTTGTCGGCCGCGTTCCGCGTCACGACGGCCCGGCGACACTCTCGCGCCGGGTTCTCGAGCGCGTCGCGCACCGCATGCAGCCCGTAGAGCCAGACAGTGTCGGCCACCGCCCTCCGGCGCCGCTCCTTCTCGACGATATGACTTGGCTTTCGGCTCATTTCACTCAAAATAGAATGTTGCGCTTGTGAGGGAAAGGCGCGGCAGTAGACGGGTGGGTGTCCAGTGGTGATCCGACCGGCACGGATGTCGGATGTGTTTCAGGTCCGAAAGATGACGCGGTCCGCACGGACGATCGGCGAGGCGCTTCCAACGGGTCAGGCGTCTTTCGATCCGCGCGCGGCGCAGGAGGCCGGGAGGCTCCACGTCGCGCTCGCAAATGGCGAAATCGCGGGTTTCGCTGCGTTTTGGGAGGATGGAATGGCGCTCCACATCCAGCGCTGTGTGGCGGTCCGCAAACATCAGGCCAAGGGCGCGATGCAGATCCTGTTGACGCATATCGACAAGATCGCGCTCAACGACCATTGCGCGCGGATCCTGGTGCACGCGCCGGCGGCCGGTTTCGAAGTGATGTCGTTTTGTCGGGCGCGCGGCTTTCAGGAGATCGACGTGCGCGAGGCGGGCGGTGAGAAGCTCCACGTTCTTGAACGGGCGTTGCGCTGAGCGCGGATCGCCCATTGACCGGCCCGCTGAGCGAAAGTACCACAACCTCTCAGTGGGCGGCGTGCTGCAAGGTGCGGCAGCGGACTGTAACTCCGCCGGGGAGACCCATGCCTGGTTCGATTCCAGGGCCGCCCACCA
>JBCCWM010000348.1:0-5141 GCA_039193505.1 Pseudomonadota bacterium
CATAATCCGGCGTGGCGGTGACCCGGGCCAGGATCTCGGCCTTTTTCTCCTCGGTGATGCGCTTTTTCTTCAAACCGTCATCCAAGAGGCCGGTGATGGTGGCAAGCCCCTTATCGGCCGCTTCCTGATCGCGGTCCATCAGCACCACCTCGATGCCGGCCTGGGCCGAGACAAAGGCGATGCCCGCGCCCATCATGCCAGCGCCCAGCACGCCGAGTTTCTTCACCCGCTGATCGGCCACGCCTTCGGGCCGCACGGCGCCTTTTTCCAGCGCCTCCTTGTTCACGAAGAGCGAGCGGATCATGGCCGAGGAGGAGGGGTTCATCAGCAGATGCGTGAACCAGCGCGCCTCGATCTTGAGTGCGGTGTCAAAAGGCACCTGCGCGCCCTCATAAACCGCCGAGAGCAGCGCCCGGGCGGCGGGATAGACGCCCTGCGTCTTGCCATGGACCATAGCGGCCGAGCCGACAAAGGTCATGAAGCCTGCCGGATGGTAGGGTGTGCCGCCCGGCATCTTGTAGCCCTTCACATCCCAGGGCTTCACGATGTCCTTGTCGGTCGCCGAGAGAACCCAAGCCTTCGCGCGCGAGAGGAGCTCATCCGCAGGCACAGCCTCGTCGATGAGCCCCGCGGAGGCCGCCTTTTCGGGCGCGAGCATCTTGCCCTCGAGGAGGATCGGCGCGGCGCCCATCACACCCAGCATCCGCACGACCCGGGTTGTGCCGCCCGCGCCGGGGAAGAGGCCCACGAGGATCTCGGGCAGGCCGATCCGGCCACGCCCGGCCGCCATGAAGCGGCGGTGGCACGAGAGCGCGATCTCGGTCCCGATGCCGGCGCAGATTCCCGTCCCGGCCCAAGCGACGGGTTTGCCGCCCTTGTGGGTCTTCGGATCCATGCGATTGCGCTCGATCTTGCGGAGGATCCTGTGGCCATCCATCGTGAAGTTGAAAAGACCCGCGATCGGGTTATCGCCGGCCTCCTCCCGGATCGAGGCGAGGACGTTCAGGTCCATCCCTCCCGCGAAGTCCTTCTTGGCAGAGGTGATCACGACCCCCTTCACCGCGTCGTCGGCCATCGCCTTGTCGAACAGCGTCTCGAAATCCTTGAAACCCTCGCGGGTCAGGACGTTCATCGTTGTGCCAGGCTGATCCCAGCTGAGCGTCACAACGCCGTCGGCGTCGCAGTCATAGGTGAACGTGCTCATGAGTGGCCTCCCAGTTTGCGTGTCGCTCCGCACGCGGTCCGGGCGTGCTCAGACGAAGGCGCCGGGCAAGGGGCGCTCAAGGACTTCGTTTTTGGAAATGCAAGCCGAAAG
Organism: Pseudomonadota bacterium; assembly: GCA_039193505.1. Taxonomy (GTDB): domain Bacteria; phylum Pseudomonadota; class Alphaproteobacteria; order Rhodobacterales; family Rhodobacteraceae; genus Algicella. Next base: position 1,316 of record JBCCWM010000348.1, read on the forward strand.
GCGCGGTCCGTCCGGCCCGTCGACAAAGCGGTAGGTCGAGAAGATGGTGCAAAACCGCCGTCCCGCACCAGTCCATAATGCCCATTCCACATCGACGAAGGTGCCGCCCGCGTCGTCGGTGCGGGTGCTGGTGATGCGGGGGCTGATGGCGCAGACACCGGCCGAGCGATACCCGGCCAGCATGCGCCCGAGGTCGGCCGCACAGGCCTCGGGGTGCTTGAACACCTCCCGCCGGCCCATACGTTCGAGCGTGAACGGAAAGCTATGGCGCCCCAGCGCGCGGCGGAAATCGCCGTCGATGAAGCCCTCGCCGAAATGGCGCAAAACGTCGAGATACTCTTGTTGCACGACGGGTTGGTTAACGCATAGATACCGATTTTGATACCGATATCATGAGCAGGGCTCGGATCTTGCGACCTCCTGCTTAATCTAGCGCGCATTGTCACACCCGCTCGATGATTGTGGCGGCCCCCATGCCGGACGCAACGCAGAGCGTGGCGAGGCCGGTGCCCTGGCCCGTCCTCTCCAATTCGTCGAGCAGCGTTCCGACAATGATCGCTCCGGTTGCGCCGAGCGGGTGGCCGAGCGCGATCGCGCCTCCGTTGACGTTCAGTTTTCCGTGGTCGACGTCGAAGGCTTGCATGAAGCGCAGGACAACGGATGCGAAGGCCTCGTTCACCTCGAAGAGGTCGATGTCGCCGATCTCCATCCCGGCCTCGGCGAGAATCTTTTCGGTGGCAGGGACCGGGCCCGTCAGCATGATGGTTGGATCGGTGCCGATTTTGGCCGTTGCGCGGATCCGGGCGCGGGGTTTCAGGCCGTGGGTCTCACCGAACTCCTTGGAGCCGATCAGGACTGCGGCCGCGCCGTCGACAATCCCGCTCGAGTTGCCCGCGTGATGGACGTGATTGATCCGCTCGAGATGCGGGTACTTCAGGAGGGCGACGGCATCAAAGCCCGGCATTGTCTCGCCGAGATCCTTGAAGGAGGGTTTGAGCGCGCCGAGGGACTGCATGTCGGTCTCGGGCCGCATGTGCTCGTCGCGGTCGATCATCGGAAGACCGTTCCGGTCGTGGATTGTGACAACGGATTTCTCGAACCGGCCCTCGTCCCACGCGATCTTGGCGCGCTTCTGGCTTTCGACCGCATAGGCGTCGCAGTCATCGCGGGAGAAGCCGTATTCCGTCGCGATGATATCGGCCGAGATCCCCTGCGGCACGAAATAGGTCTTCATTGCAAGGTCGGGATCGACCGCGATCGCCGCCCCGTCGGAGCCCATGGGCACGCGGCCCATCATCTCGACCCCGCCGGAGACATAGGCCCCGCCCGCGCCGGCGCGCACTTGGTTGGCGCCGAGATTCACGGCCTCGATGCCGCTTGCGCAGAAGCGGTTGATCGAGAGGCCCGGGACTTTTTCGGCGAAGTCCGACATCAGGACCGCGGACCGCGCGAGGCAGCCGCCCTGCTCGCCCACTTGGGTGGCGTTGCCCCAGATCACGTCTTCGACGGTCGAGGTGTCGAGATTGTTGCGCTCAGCGAGTGCATTCAAGACGGCGGCCGAGAGGCGGACCGCAGTGACTTCGTGCAGGCTCCCGTCCTTGCGGCCTTTGCCGCGGGGGGAGCGGACGGCGTCGTAGATGAAGGCGTCGGTCATCGGGATCTCCTCGGTCGGGCGCGGGCCTCTCTGGGCCTGGCGGGTCAGGGGGTCTCGGGTCCGGGCATTGCGCCCGTGACGATGCTCATGCCGGACAGAACCGAGAGCAGGAACGACGTGGCGGCGAGCGGGATCCGTGCCCGGTAGAACGGGATCAGGCGCGCCCCGGTCGGGACAAAAAGGGCGAGAGCGAGCGCCGCGGCCACGGCACCGCCCGCGACGGGGCCCACGAGGATCGCGAAGGTCGCGATCATCGGCACGAGGGCGATCCAGGCGATGGCGCCGGTGAGCGCATCGGCCAGCGCCGAGGGGACCTCAGTGTCGCCAGGGTCAGGGCGCCGGATCTCCGCACGCCGGAGGACGAGACAGAGCGTGCCGGCAAGGATGCCGATCAGGGCGAGGATGGCGGGGGTCGTCATGCCGCCCCCCGCTTGTGGCCGGGCATCAGGTCGTAGGGGTGTTTCCAGCCGGAGAGGGCGGCGATCCGGTCGCGCCAGGCAGCGATGTTGGGTGTGGCGGCGGGATCGATGTCGATCTCTTCGAGAAAGTACATGTAGCCGATGCAGGAGAGATCCGCGATCGTCAGGCGATCCGAGACGATGTAGGCCCGGTCCGTGAGCCGCGCCTCGAGGACTTTCATCGCGGCCTTTGCGCGGCCCATGAGGAAGGCGATGACATCGGCATTGCGTTTCTCTTCTGCGAGGAAGAGCTGCATGAAACGGGCAGTCGCGAGGTTCGCGGTGAGCTTATGGTTGTCCCAGAGGATCCAACGCAGGATCTCGCGTGCCTCGTCGTCGGAGTTTGGGCCGTAGCGGCCATGTGTCTTCGAGAGGTGATCGAGGATCACACCCGACTGCGTGAGACGGAGATCCTCCTCGGTGTAGCAGGGCACTTCTGCCATCTCGTTGATGTCGCGGTACGCGGGTACCCGAGTCTCGCCGTTGAAAAAATCGACGAAGATCGGTGTCCATGGCGTGTCGAGAAGCGAGAGGGTTAGAGCCGCTTTGTAGGCGTTCCCGGATTGGGCAAAGCAGTGGAGTGTCGGGGTCATGGGCGTCCCTTTGGTTGCGGCGAGCGTGCGCCGGTGGACGCGCCCCGACTGCGGGCGATGCCCGCAGCGGCCCGCCCACCAGCCTGCACGCCTAGAATGCCGCCTCGGGGAGGTCCATGACAGGGGCGGCGCCGGTCTCGATGCGTTTGAGATGCATGCCTGTCGCGGGAAGCTGGCGGGCCATGTAGTACCGTGCCGTGGCGAGTTTGGCCTCGTAGAAAGCTGTGTCTTCGGCGCCGTCGGCGAGGGCCTTCTGGGCGGCTTTGGCCATGTCGGCCCACATCAGGCCGAGGCAGACATGCCCGAAGAGGTGGAGGAAGTCGGCCGCACCGGCGAGCGCATTGTCTGGGGCTTTCATGCCGTGCTGCATAAAGTACATCCCGGCCGCCTGCAGGTCTTTGGAGGCGGCTTTGAGGGGCTCGAGAAAGTCGGCTTTCAGGCCCTCATCCTCGGCATTTTCCTTGATGAATGATTTGACGATCTCGAAGAAGGCCAAGACGTGTTTTCCAGCATCGGCGGGGAGTTTCCGGCCGACGAGGTCGAGGGCCTGGATGCCGTTCGTGCCTTCGTAGATCATGGCGATGCGGCAGTCGCGGACGAACTGCTCCGCGCCCCATTCGACCGTGTAGCCCGAGCCGCCATAGACCTGCTGCGCGGAGACGGCGGTCTCGAACCCTTTGTCGGTGAGGAACCCTTTGACGACGGGTATGAGAAGGGAGACGAGGCCCTCGGCATCCGCGTCGTCGAGCCGATGGGACCGGTCGATGAGCGAGGCGGCCCAGAGCGCGAAGGCGCGGCCGCCCTCGACGAAGCTCTTTTGCTCCATCAGCATGCGACGAACATCGGGGTGGACGATGATCGGATCGGCGGGTCTGTCGGGGGCGGCGGTGCCGGTGACGGCCCGGCCCTGGAGGCGGTCCTTGGCGAAGGCGATGGCGTTTTGGTGCGCAACTGCCGCTTGGCTGAGGCCCTGGACGCCCACCATCAGGCGGGCTTCGTTCATCATGGTGAACATCGCCCGGAGGCCTTTGTGGGGCGCGCCAATCAGGAAGCCCGTCGCGCCGTCATAGTTCATCACGCAGGTCGCGTTGCCGTGGATGCCCATCTTTTTCTCGAGCCCG